>CAYVGM010000137.1:0-7334 GCA_964451125.1 uncultured Chitinophagales bacterium | reverse complement strand
TTTTAGAACCAAATGTTAATAAGTCTAAAACCGGATGGATTGAAGTGGTCTGCGGATCCATGTTTTCAGGAAAAACTGAAGAATTAATACGAAGACTTAAACGTGCAAAAATCGCTAACCTTAAGGTAGAAATTTTTAAACCCATGATAGACACTCGCTATCATGAAACCGAAGTAGTTTCGCATGATGCCAATTCTATTATGAGTACCCCGGTGAGCAGTTCGCAAAATATATTATTACTCAGCAATGATGTAGATGTGGTAGGTATTGATGAGGCCCAGTTTTTTGATGAAGGATTGCCGGAAGTGTGTGAGGAGCTGGCTTCAAGAGGAATTAGAGTGATTATTGCAGGGTTGGATATGGATTTTTTGGGCAGGCCATTTGGCCCCATTCCTGCGCTCTTGGCAAAGGCAGAATATATTACAAAAGTACATGCCATTTGTGTGCAATGTGGTGCCTTAGCCAACCATTCTTATCGTTTAGTAGCCAGCGACAGCAAGGTGTTATTGGGCGAAAAAGAAAGTTACGAACCCAGATGCAGAGCATGCTTCAATAAAGACAAATAAAAGAGCTGTTTTTTCTTTATTATACAATACTGATATCTAACGGGGTAGCATTTATACTTTTTTCATGGGGTACTTGTAATAAAGCTTTTTCCAATAGTTGTTTGATTTCGGGAATGGCATCAAATAAATCTTTATAATCATTGATGACATAATATCTGTCCTGGAAATGGTCTTTGTAATAATGCTTTTCCATGATTTCTTTTACATTAAAAGGTCGGCGGTTCGCTTTATTTCCCAAACAAAAAACACTCTCACCGCTGGATGAAAGTATGCCCGAACCATAAATACGAATACCGTTTTCTTCTTTTATCAAGCCGAATTCTACCGTAAACCAGTATATTCTCCCGATTAATTCAATGGCTAATGCATCATCAATATGTGCCAAAGCAATCTTTGATAATTCTTGTAAATAATCAACAAAAAACTGATTCGTTAAAACCGGCATATGAGCGAAACAGTCGTGAAACATGTCCGGCTCTTCCAGATAATCTAAGTTCTCTAATTTTCGCAACCAGGTAGATGAAGGAAATTTCTTCTCTGATAATAATTCAAAAAAATCTTTATCCGCAATCAAGCCCGGCACTACCTCAATCGACCAGCCTGTTGTTTCATCCAGTACATTATTTACATGGTTGAAGTCAGGAATTTTATCATCTTGAAAATGCATCAATTCCATGCCATCCAAAAATACTTTGGATGCCATGTTTTGCAGGAGTACTCGCTGGCGCATAAACAACAGTTTCCATACCAGGAAATCTTCCTCGGTATAAGCTGCGTATTCTTGTTTCATATTGAATTTTGACATTTCCCTTATTTTATTGAATAAATGTAATAAAAAATAGTTGTCATAGCAACTATTTGATTAAATCTCTGATAACCACGCTGGCACAGGTAGCACCAAATACAGCCGGCAAGTAGGATATTGTACCGTAAGCTGATTTTTTAAAATTAGTGCCATCGGTCAACATCACACTGTTTTTATCAGGCAGTTCAGTAGAAAAAACAACTTTGATGCCTTTGTAAATCTTTTCTTTTTTCAATCGTTTACGAACAGTGCGTACAAAAAAACAATCGTGCGTTTTGGAAATGTCAACCACTTTTAGTTTAGTCGGATCCATTCTTCCTCCTGCGCCGCCACTCATAATAATTTTACGTTTTAAACGATAAGCGGCAATCAGCAAATTCAGTTTAGGTGTAATACTGTCAATCGCATCTACAATATAGTCGAACTGGTTATGTTCAATAAGGGCATACGCTTTTTCGGGCGTTAAAAATTCATTGATTACACGCAAATCTATATCCGGGTTAATATCTTTAATCCGGTGTGCCATCCATTCTGCCTTAGAATAGCCATCCGTAGATACTAATGCAGGAAGCTGTCGGTTACGATTGGTAAAATGCACTACGTCGCCATCTACGATGGTCATTTTTCCTACACCGGCACGGGCTATAAATTCAGCCGCAAATGAACCTACGCCACCCATACCCACCACCAGAACATGGCTTTGGGTTAGTTTTTCCAATTTGTCTTTTCCAATTAATAATTCCGTTCGCGAAAGCCAACCCGAATTGCTCATATTCTTTTTTTTTGCAAAATTAATCTTATTTTGCTTTGGTGTTAACGTCGTACTCAATAACTCAGGTAATTTGTGGTGTAGATGAAGCCGGACGTGGCTGTCTGGCAGGGCCGGTAGTGGCAGGTGCCGTTATTTTGCCTGTAGGATTTAAACACGATTTATTGAATGACTCCAAGCAAGTGAATGAAAAAGACCGGGATAAACTAAGACAGATAATTGAGGAGGAGGCCATAGATTTTGCAGTTGGAATTGTCAGTCACCACGAAATTGACCGTATAAATATTTTACAAGCCTCATTTGCCGCCATGCATCAGGCTATTACAAAGCTAAAAACAAAAGCTGACCTCTTGTTGATTGACGGTAATCGTTTTAAACCGTATAACGTGATTCCACATAAAACGATTGTAAAAGGCGATGCTACTTATTTGGAAATTGCAGCAGCATCTATTTTAGCTAAAACCTACAGAGATGAAATTATGATGAATTTGGCAATTGAATTCCCTGCATATCATTGGGATAAAAACAAAGGCTATCCTACTCCTGAACACCGTGATGCTATCAAAAAACATGGGGCAAGTCCGTACCATCGTATGACATTCCAATTGCTGAAAGTTGAGCAGTTGAATTTGTTTTGATAATGAAGCAGGTGTCGATTATGAGAATTAAATATGTGTTTAAAAGTTGCATACTAATATGAACTAAATCTAAGGATTCATACATAAAGTCCAATAGATTTGAATGCCAATATTTGAACAATATTTTTACAGAAAATCTATGTAAAATTTTACCTTTGTTTAAATAATAAAATTGACCAACCCGTAACTATTATGACACCTAAGGAAAAAGCATATGACGAAATTGCACTGTTGGTTGAACGATTTTACGAACAATACGACAGTTACAAAAAAGCTGAATATAATGAAACACTTACCAGACGTGATTTTATTGATCCTTTTTTTAAAGCACTAGGATGGGACGTAGATAATAGCAACGGTTATGCAGAAAGTTATCGCGAAGTAATTCATGAAGATAAAATAAAGGTTGGCAAAGCAACAAAAGCACCTGATTATTCTTTCCGATTGGTTGGTGGTACACGCCTTTTTTTTGTTGAGGCAAAGAAACCGAGCGTTCAGGTGAAAGATGAAATTCAACCAGCATATCAAGTTCGCAGATACGGTTGGAGTGCCAAGCTTTCTGTAAGTATTATTACCGATTTTGAAGAATTTGCCATTTACGACTGTACCAAAAAGCCCAACCCTAAAGATAAAGCTTCAATAGCAAGAATTAAATACATGACGTTTAAAGACTATCTGAATGAATTTGAATTCTTGTGGGATACTTTTAGTAAAGAGCGTGTATTAAAAGGTAGCTTTGATAAATTTGTTCAAGGTAATCTCAATAAGAAAGGTACAGCAACTGTTGATAAAGAGTTTTTACAATCTCTTGATAGTTGGAGAACTTATCTGGCTACATCAATAAGTTGGAATAATAAGAATCTTGATGAAGACGAAATAAATTATGTAGTTCAGCAAACTATTGACAGAATAATATTCTTACGCATAGCAGAAGATAGAAGTATTGAACCTTACGGAGCACTTAAAGAAGCAGTCAGAAATGGAGATTCATATGCAAACTTGTATCGGCTATTTGAGCAAGCTGATGAAAAATACAATTCAGGGCTGTTTGATTTTAAAAAAGATAAAATAAGTAAAGAATTATCAGTAGACAACAAAATTATAAAAACAATTGTCAATGAATTATATTATCCACTAAGCCCTTATGAATTTTCAGTTTTGTCTGTTGAGATTTTAGGAAGTGCATATGAACAATTCTTAGGAAAAATAATTCGAATTGACAAAGCACACCGTGCCCATATTGAAGATAAACCAGAAGTGAGAAAAGCCGGAGGTGTATATTATACACCCCAATATGTAGTAGATTACATCGTAAAAAACACAGTCGGAAAGTTGATTGAGAATCTAGATGATAAAACTCCAAAAGAAATAAGTAAAATTAAGATAGTTGATCCGGCTTGTGGTAGTGGAAGTTTTTTAATAGGTGCCTATCAGTTTCTGTTGGATTGGCATAAAAACTATTATTATAATAATGAAAAATCTGCTAAAGGTAATAAGAATAATCCACTAACGCCCGATGGTAACTTGACTACAGCGGAGAAAAAAAGAATTCTGATTAACAATATCTACGGAGTAGATATTGACGTAAATGCAGTAGAAGTTACCAAGTTGAGTTTACTTTTGAAATGTATGGAAGGAGAAACACTTGCAAGTATTAATAATCAACTGAAAATATTTAATGAAAGAATATTGCCGACTCTTGATGATAATATAAAAGATGGTAACAGTCTAATAGACACAGATTTTTATGACAGTGAATTGGATTTGGGTTTTGAGAAGAAAATAAAACCATTCAACTGGCAAAAAGCTTTTCCAGATGTCTTTAAAATTAAAAGACCAGAGCCACAAAATGAATTAAAATTACACAATAGAAAGATGTTAAAACAATCTGAGATAGCAGAGAGTCAGGCTAAAGCATTAATAAAGAAATTTGGTGGACTTATAGAAGAACCATTGTCACATTATGGAGACTATGGTGGATTTGATGTCGTCATTGGCAATCCGCCTTATATTATGTTACAAAACCTTGAAACCAGACAAGTCTTTGACTACTCAATGAGAAAGTATTGTTCAGCAAAATATAAAATAGATACTTACCAACTTTTTATTGAACAAGCCACTAAACTTTTGAAAAATGGAGGGTTGTTAGGATTTATTACTCCCAATACTTTTTTGAAAAATATACATGCAGAACCATTGCGTAAATTTATTCTTGATAATACAATTATTAATGAGGTACTTTTGTTTAATTATTCAGTTTTTACAGCAGCAAGTGTAGATACATGTATATTTATCATTGAAAAGGGAGAGGCTTTAAAAGATTCTGAAGTTAATGTTAAGGTTTCTAATACACTTTTTGAATTGGAAAATCTCCCAAGTATTAAACAATCAATTTTTGCAAAAAATAATAGAACTGATTTTAATCTTCTTATTTCTGGAAATGATAGTAAGGTACTTGAGAAAATTTCCAAAAATGCTGTGCCTCTTGAAAATTATTGTGGTGCTTACTTTGGTATTCAAACATTTGATAGAAAGAAGTATGTCAGTATTGAAAAGAAAGATAGTCATTATCAACCTGTAATTGATGGAGGAAATATTGAACCCTATAAATTAAAACAGGCACATGAATTCGTGAATTTTATACCATCGGCTATCAAAAGTGGTGGAAATGAAATGATTTATCTGCAGGATAGAATTTGTATTCGCCAAATTGGAACTAGTCCAATTGCAACCTTAGTTCCCGCAAAAATTTTTACATTGAACACAGTTTATAATGTTTTCTTAAGGAATAGTGATATAGCAGATTTGAAATTTTTACTTGGTATTATTAATTCTAGTACCACTAGATTCTTTTGGAAAAAAAATAATTCTGATGAGAAAAAGACTTTTCCTAAAATTAAGAAAGAAGCCATCCTCACTATTCCAGTTCCAATTATAAATGAGACCAATAAAAGTTTGCAGGTTGAAATTGCGAAGTTAGTTGCTCAACTGTTATTCCTCCATGTTGAAATTTTAGAAACAAAACTTTCTTCCAAAATCTCGCAAATGAAGGGTAAAATTGATTATTGTGAAAGTCGGGTAAATCATATAGTTTATCAACTCTATGATTTAACAGATGAAGAAATAAGAATTATCGAAACTGTATGAAGATTTTATACATAAAAATCCCACTCATCGTGGGAAGTCTTCATGAAAAGAAATTGTCCGGTTGCAATACAAAAGTATAATGGCTTTATGTTGTTTAAGTGAAAATCAAATGCATTTTGTATGAAAAAAAGCGCCGAGTTACTCACCCGGCGTTCACACAGATATATGGAATTCCAGATTCCATAATGATATTGTTCTGAAACAATACTGCAAAGTAACAACTTAAAGCAGTGTGAAATGTGAACGTTATGTGTATTTATTATGTAATTTTGTATCCGATTGCGGCACAAATAAAAACACCGGAGTAAAGACTCCGGCGTTCACACAGATGAATGCACGCTGTCGCTCACACACTTGCGGCAGCGGATGCTATTATAGATATTTTGTAACTGACGGGTTGAAATTAGCCCATGTGTTAGTCCAGTTATCAGTACCAAATGCACCGATATAAGTTGTTCCTGTAAATCCGGAGAATGTACCTGCGCCACTTAATATAGAAGCACCGGCAATAGGCAAGAAGTTAGGCGTGTCAATATCAAATACACTTGCTTGAATGCCTAAATTATCCCATCGGTTGTTTGCAGCAATGCTGTTATGAAATGTAGCATCCAGATACCAGTCTTTTACTGTTGACCATGTCGCTGAAGCCCATGTTTGTCCGGAAGGTATGTTGATATCACCCAGAACAAAATAACCTAAATTACCAGTGCCTAAGGTGCCTGCAATGACTGTGTTTTTTATGGCAACATCTCCGGCTTGAGCATTAGCAATTGTAGTTGCACCATCTATAGAAATGCCATTTGGATAGCCAATCAAAACGGAATTGTATATTTTCAGTCTTGAATTTCTTCTGATTAATGCAGCATTTTTAAAAGGCGTTCCTATCGTTGTAGAGGTATCTTTTTTAGGACCGATAATCGTCATGTTACAAAACTCAGCAGATGTGAAGGGTGCAGCGGAAGAGGATGTTGCATCATTATCCGATTCAAACCCGTTTGATGCACCGCCTGTTGCATAATCGGCAATATTTTTATCGCGTACACCTAATCCAAACTGAACTTTTCCGCTATATCCATTGTCCGTATCAAAGTCATCATCTGTACCTCTGTAAGCAATTAAATGATCGGCATTTACCGTGCCTCCAAACCATTCATAAGAATCATCACCAGCATAAGATGCCTGTAGGTAACTTAAAGTAGTGCCACTTCCCACACCACCAAAGGTAAACGTATTGATTTCCTGATTGGGATTAATTGCAATACCGGCATATTCAACTCGCACATACTTTAATATACCTGAGTTGTCGTTTGCTATATTACCACCGAAATAGGCACCATAGCCGCCCTCTAATTCAGAATGTCCACCTGCAATATTAATTGGAGCTAAACCACAGATTACTAGTCCACCCC
>CAYVGM010000136.1:0-7350 GCA_964451125.1 uncultured Chitinophagales bacterium | reverse complement strand
CTTCTTTCGTAAGCTGATCCAGATATTTGAGCATTTTCGGTATTCTGAATTCTCCTTTCATCAATCGGATATGTTGGACTGCATTATTCATATCGATGTCGCCAATTACCGATACATACAAAGCCTGTTTACTTTCACCGCGATAAACGGGATGACAGACTTCATTTGTACGGATAAACGACTTTTTTGCTACTCCAATAATCGGCACAACGCCATGCAGTGCACTCCACAAATGCGCCCCTAAACCATATTTTTTGTGGTTGTCAACATACACGTGTCCATCCACGATGACTGCTTCTATTGAAGTGATATCAACCTGTTTGATTAGTTCTAATATGCAAGGCAATTCGCGTTTAAAAAATTGTCCTGACTGGTATTCTTCTACTTCATTGATGATAGCAGTAATTACTGTTTGAGGATGCTCATCATTCCAATTGAATAATACCCCTACAGCTTTTGCATAGGTTACTTTGTAGTGTACATCAATGGCTAATATCATAGTTATTCTTCTGCTTTTATCTTATTTCTCTTATATTGTGGCTCTTGCATCTCCATTCCATTTCTAAAACACCAGCCTCCCTTTTTTCTAGTGTATTAAGGAAAAGTCAAAGTTGACAGAATTTTTTGGAATACTTTATGTCATTATATAAAATAATATTTTCTAAAAAACTCATTTTTTTAATTGCAAAGGGCACTAAGTTTTTTCGCAAAGGTTACCAGTATCTATAATCCGTTTACTACTCTTTTAATTCCTTGTTTTAATAAGACTACATTAAAGTTTATAAGCAATCCAAGTTTGAAGTTTACTAATTTTAAATAGGTCAATATTTGTGCTAAATGAATATCATTTAAGGTGTCAACATTTTTAACTTCAATTACAACTTTATTTTCTACTAATAAGTCAATTCTGTATCTACAATCTAATTTTGTTTCTTCTCAAGAATTTGGCATTGGCTTTTCTTTCTCAACAAATAAACCTTCTTTTTTTAATTTATAATAAAGACATTCTTGATAGGCACTTTCTAATAATCCGGGACCTAATGCATTATGAACATCAATACTTAAACCTATAATAATATGTGATAATTCATTTTCTTTCATATCCTTTGTGTACTTTGCGAAATTCTTTGAAACCTTTGCGGTTAACTAATTTCCAGCTCCAGTCTCAATAAATGCGAGCTGAAATTTTTGCCAAGGGTATCCATTCTTAAACTTCTAGATGCACCGCCATCTAATGCTTCGTGGCAAACAAAGTTCAGCGATTCCAAGGTATCCCATTCAAAGCGTTCTACCTTGCCTTTTATCAATCCTTTGAAATGTGCTTTCACCATTTCAGGAGTTAAGTATTTTTTCAGTGTTGCATAATCTTCTTTGGATTTTGCCATTACCCCAATGTTGCATACATTGTTTTTGTCGCCACTGCGGGCAGATGCGATGTTTATTAGTTTTACTTTCATTTTATTTTAAGTTTATTAGTCCGCCGTCTGCTGACCGCCGACTGATTTACAGATTAAAATATTTTACTTCTGGTTCAATCAATTCTCTTGGTATTAAGCAAGGAAATAAACTCAGCATCGCGCGATTCATATTACCCCAGCCGGGTACTGAAATAACGCCGGGAGGTCCGTTTAATCCCAAACAAGTGATGCCTGCTATGGCCGTTTTTCCGGTTCTGTCGTCTTTGTGTTTTATCGCAATCCGCAATCCTAATTCACTTCGCTGATTTAATTCTTCTGCATCCGGAATTTCAACAGCATCTTCATGCAGACCGTTTACGCCAATGATATTAAATCTGGATTCCAAAATCTGAACCGGCAATTTTGCCCAAGTTTCTTTTACAGCTTTGATGAACATTTGTAATTTATCATAAGCAAAAGGATAAGAGAAAAAGAAAAATTGCTCGGTGACATATCCTTCCATTTGACCGATACATAGTTTTAATTTTTCGGGACGAGGTTTGCCTTTTATACCCGAAATACTGACTTCATTTTCACCAACATCTTCTAATTTTATGTTGGATAAATCGACTACTACATCGGGTGTGATATATGTAGTGGGGTCATGGATCTCATAAACCAGTTGCTCTCTGATGGTATTTCTGGAAACTTTTCCGCCTGTATTTTTTGCCTTGGTTAAAATGGCGGTACAGTCTTCGTTTACCTGAGCTATAGGGTAGCCTAAGTCGGAAACGCTGTAATGCATAGGCCATTCGGAATAGGCATTGCCGCCCGATGCTTGTCCGCCGCATTCTAAAATATGACCAATAGTAATGGCAAATGCCATTCTGTCTAAATCTTCCTGTGTGCTTGCATCATCAATTTTCCAATTGAACTCATGCGCTAAAATTCCTAAAGCTAAACATGGGTCGGCCACACGACCTGCTAATATCAAATTGGCACCATTGTCTAATGCTTCTTTTACTTTCTGCGCACCGATATAGACATTGGCATGTGTGGGCTGATATTTGGAATCGTAGTACGAACTGCCGTCATCCAAATTATTTAAGGCTACATTATTTTCCTTAAACTCCGGCAATCTGCTCAAAACATCATCGCCGGAAATAGTAGCGATTTTTATGCCTTTAATGCCCGACTTTTCCAAGATGGATTTCACTTTCTCGGCGGCACTTTCCGGATTTAATCCACCACTGTTGGTTACAATTTTTATTCCTTTTGAAAAGGCAATCGGGTACAGAGTACGGGCATGTACTTCAATATCTCGGGCATAACCCATGCTCGGATCTTTGAGTTTATCTTTTTGTAAGATAGATAAAGTGAGTTCTGCCAAGGCATCATGCATCAGATAATCGGCTTCGCCCTGCATGGCAATCTGGATGGCACCAAGCGGCGAATCGCCATAAAAACCTTGTGCGCCTGCTATTCTTGTTGTTTTCATAATTTGTTATTTAGTCGGCAGTCGGCTGACCGCAGTGTTATTTTATTTCTTTTAATGTTTTTTTTAGTGCTTGTATTGAACGAATTAAATGATTAAGTTCTTCATAAATCTTATTAAAATCATCTAATGAAATCAAGTTTCTTGCCTTTGCAATATGTAAACATGCAATTACTTCAATAGCTGAACGATTTGCCATTTGTAAGAATCTATTAAACTCTGCATTCGTATTACCAGTTGAGCCTTCAGCTATATTTAAAGCAATTGAATCAGCAGCTCTCTTTATTTGTGAAGTAAGAATAAAAATTTCTTCTTTAGGAAAAGAACGAGTGAGGTCATGTATAATGACTGTTAACTCTAATGCTTTCTGCCAAATCCTTAAATCTTCAAATTTCATTCTATTTCTTTTTTTACTGCGGACAGTGGTCTGCGGACTATTCACCTTTCCACTCCGGTTTTCTTTTTTCTTTGAACGCGGCTAAGCCTTCGGCTGCGTCTTTGCTTTGCAGGCATTGCATCAACATGGCATGTAAGTATTTGTGTTTTTCATCCGCCAGGATGGATTTCATTTCGTGGTAGGCTTTTAGTCCTAAGCGTATGGCAGTCGGCGATTGTTCTTTGATTTCTTCTATTAATTGCTGCACGCTGTTTTCTAAATTCTCGGGTGTAACGATTTCCGTAACCAAGCCATATTCTTTAGCTTCCTGGGCACTCAATGTTTTAGCCCGTATGCATAAATCCAATAATTGCCGGGCTGACATTAATGGTTCTAAAGTTGCCATTACTTGAAATGGCCAAATGCCACGTTTTACTTCGGGTAAACCAAATTTTGCTGATTCAACTGCTACCACATGCGTGCACCCGCCAATCATCAAAAATCCTCCGGCATATACATCGGCATGCACTTGTGCGATGCATGGTTTATGTAAGCCGTTGAATTCTTCGCCGAGTTTTACCATTTCTTTTGGCATTGGTATGGTAGAAGGTTTTTCGATGGTATCGTCTCCGGCAAATGCTTTTAGATCGGCACCTGCACAAAAGGTAGGTCCGTTTGCTTTTAATACCACACACCAGATTTGATTGTTGTAGTGTGCATACGCCAATGCATAAGCCAGTTCATTAGCTAAAGGAATGTGGAATGCATTACGTTTCTCGGGGCGATTAAGCGTGATGTAGAGCACATGGTCTTTTTCTTCAACAATAAGATAAGCAAAATGCTGCTCAGAGAAATTTAAGGTTTGTTCTAGTGGATATAACATGGTAATCATTTGAAAATTTGAAAAATGTGTTAATTTGACAATGATATGAGTTTGTCTATATTTCCTTTAAATACATTCATGTCAACATTACCTTTAATGCCATTTATGTTCCCACAATTGGAATATTGCCAAAATACAAATTCTTTACCGTCTTTTAAATCGGGTTCTTTAAATAAATCTCGAATCCAAAAGTGATAGGTACTGAAATCGTTTAAAAGATACCTATTATAGAATTCGTATTTTCTTATAATGCAATTGAACAGCTTCTAAAAAATCTTTAATTTCATTTTTGACATTAAAACTATCCTTGTTTCTTGTATTACATTTTCCTAAAAATTCTAAATCTATAACAGGAGGTAATGAATTACTATCAATTTTAAAATGATTTATAAAATTGATAGCTTGATTTTTACCAGAACTGCAAAATGTAAAAAAATGATAGGCAGAATATGGAATATTGTATTTCACGATAGAATCAATATTATCCTTGAAATTTGCATCTGCAAAATCTGAACCTTCTGTTGCTTTTACAAATACAAAACTAATTTCATTTTTTGCTTTACTCCATTCAATAATTCCTTGATGATGTGATATGTCAATTCCGGTTAATGGATAAACGGATTTATTTGGTTTTAATAATCCAATATAGCCACATGAAGTTGTAGAAATAATAATAAATCCTAAAAATACCCAAACAATATTGTTTGAAACAAAGTTTATTATTCTGTCATTTAATGATATTTTATTTTCTTCTTCTTGCATTTTTATTTTTTTCAACCGCAAAGTTCACAAAGTTTTTTCGCAAAGTCCACAATGTTTGTTCTTTGTGGTTTTATAGTTTAAAATTAATATTTCAATTTTCCAGACACTGTCTGGAAAATTCATTCTTTTCTGAACGATAATAATGCCGACTGGTTGTGTCTGTTTCATTATTTCAATTTATATAAAATAGAAATTAGATTCATTTATCCATCAGTTTATAACCAAGCATTCTCATCGTCTCGATTTAAAATTACCAAATCAACTCCATTGGTATATTGGTAAATCAACACATTTTCTCATCAACACATTTTCAAATTATCTAATTCCCCTCTTTCATTTTAAGCAACAAAGTCCCTGCTTCTACAAATTGTTTATTGCCAACATACACTTCTTCTACTTCCCCTTCGGTGTGAGCTTCTATCGTATTTTCCATTTTCATTGAAATCATTTTTAATAATGCATCGCCTGCTTTTACCATATCACCTGCCGACACAAGCACAGAAGTAACTTCGCCCGGCATCGGAGCAATGTAACCACCTTTTACCGTTTCTGTTTGTGGCAATGGAAAACGCTCTACACTATGCAATACAATTTGCCCCAATGCAGGAGATTGAACAAAAAACTGATGCCCGTTTTGAGAAATATGGAAGTTGCGGCGAATGTTGTTGATTTCAAGCGTGTGCCAATTGTTGCAAGATTCCTCTCTGCGTTCGGAATGACGGTACTCACTTATGGAAGTAAAGTTTTTCTCTGCAAACAAAATATGCAGCTCATTATTGTGGTTCGTATAAGCTACAGGAAATTCAAAACCCTGATAGGAATATTTTTCCATTTGTGCCTGATAAAAATTATTGCGCCAACCTGCCGGCACTCCTTTAGCCAGCTTGCGTTCCTCTTGTCTTTGCAAAAATCGATAATGCACTAAAGCACATGTCAAAATATCGAGTGTTTCCTGACTGTATTTTTCTCCCGCGTAATTAAATTGTCTATCTAAAAAGTGCGTATCAAAATTCCCGTTTCTGAAATCTTCATTTTCCAAAACAGCAATTAGGAAGTTTTTATTTGTAGTAAAACCGGAACAAACCGTATTTTTCAATGCCGTACTTAACAAGGTAATCGCCTCATTTCTGTTGTTTCCTTTGGCAATTATTTTCGCAATCATCGGGTCGTAAAAAGTAGAAATTTCTGAGCCGATTGTGATGCCCGTATCATAGCGGATACCTTTGGTTTTATCTGGAATCCAATCTATAATTTTTCCGGTGACCGGCAAAAAATGATTGCCCGGGTCTTCAGCATAAAGGCGCACTTCAATAGCATGTCCGCTCTGTTTTATTTCATCTTGCAAGTAAGGAAGCGGATTACCTTGTGCCACTTCAATTTGCAAGCGAACTAAATCCAAACCTACTACTTCTTCTGTTACAGGATGCTCCACTTGCAGGCGCGTATTGACTTCCAGAAAATAAAAACTCTGGTCGGGTGCTACAATAAACTCTACCGTTCCTGCATTGTCATATTGAATAGCTTTGCAAGCGGCTACGGCAGCCTCTCCCATTTTTTGTCTTGTTGTTTCAGAAATAAATGGCGAAGGACTTTCTTCTACCACTTTCTGATAGCGGCGTTGAATACTGCACTCTCGTTCAAACAGGTGCAAAGCATTTCCATGTTTGTCTCCAAAGATTTGAAATTCTACGTGACGTGAGGTATCAAAATATTTTTCTATCAGCAATGTGTCGTCTCCAAAACCATTCAATGCTTCTGATTTAGCTTCGGCTATGGCTTTATCCAGTTCTCTTTCTTCTCGCACTATACGCATACCTTTGCCGCCGCCACCTGCACTGGCTTTCAATAAAACAGGAAAGCCAATTTCAATCGCTTTGGTTTTTATAGTTGCTTCACTTTGGTCGTCGCCCTGATAGCCGGGAATGGTGGGAACGCCGTTTTCCTGCATGATTTTTTTTGCTCCAATCTTAGAGCCCATGACTTCAATAGCTTTTGGATGTGGGCCTATCCAAATCAAGCCTTCATCAATAACTTGTTGTGCAAATGCTGCTTTCTCACTCAAAAAGCCATACCCGGGATGTATCGCATTTGCGCCTGTTTTTTTTGCTGCTTCTATTATTTTATCTGCTATCAGATACGATTCATTCGGTTGCTTGCCGCCAATGCGCACTGCCTCATCGGCATATTCAACAAATAAGCTGTTTTCGTCGGCATCAGAAAAAACGGCTACCGTGGCAATGCCCATTTTCTTACAGGTTTTAAAGATGCGAATGGCAATTTCACCTCGATTCGCAACAAGTAATTTGGTAATTTTAGATATCTTTTTCATGAGAGCTTAGTACAGGGTAGATTTATATTAACAATACTATTCTTTGATTTATTTTTCTGGAAAATAACAAAATATTTTTTGTCTTTTTGTAACTGAACGATAATTTTT
>CAYVGM010000135.1:0-7375 GCA_964451125.1 uncultured Chitinophagales bacterium | reverse complement strand
ATGAAATGTTGCAACACGTAGAAGGTATTTTGAAAGCATTGGGGCTACCATACAGAATTTTGCGTTTGTGTGGTGGCGATATGACTTTTTCGTCTGCTCTGACTTATGATTTTGAAGTGTATTCTGCCGCACAAAAAAAATGGCTCGAAGTCAGTTCTGTTTCTAATTTTGAAACCTTTCAGGCAAATCGTCTGAAACTGCGCTTAAAAGACAATGACAATAAAAAGCGTTTAGCTCATACTTTAAACGGGAGCGCGTTAGCCTTGCCTCGTATTATGGCTTCCATTTTAGAAAATTATCAAACAGCAGATGGCATTACAATACCGGAGGTATTAGTACCTTATACTAAGTTTGAAAAAATTTAGTTGCCCTTTATTTGTGTAATTCAATAAATTTGAGTGCATCTATCTGAAATTCCTGATATTGCTCAGCATGTGGCAGATGTGCTGAAACATCATACCGATAAGGTTCAAATTTAATATCCGATCCACCGTAATTATCCGCATACTTTTGGGCTAAATTATCAAATGGCAACAGACCATCCTTTCGACCCCAAATCAACAATAATGGAACTTTGATTTTATAGAGCTGATCGGTTAAGTCCATTTCGAAAAGTGAAGCCTGATTATAAGACAAGTGATTGATGGTAAACATGCTATTATACGAACCCACAAAGCTTTCATATTTTGGCAATGAAATCGCCTGGGCAGCGAGATTTGATGTATTATAAACTATGCCGTTTACTTGTCCCAGAAATGACAAATGCTGCTGAAACATGTGGACATTAGTTATGGCAGGATAGGCTGCGTAAATATCTTTTACATTTTGCCAGTAGGCATCATTTACGTGCAAAGCAAGCATAGAGTCTGCTCTTTGTAAAAGCCAGTTTACCGATAACTGCATGATGCCATGTTTTAAATCATAGGCAGGTGCTTCTACTATTGCACCCTTAACTTTCTTTTGATGGAGTGTATCTAATAAATAATACGTAGTTAAGCCTCCACCCCAACTTATACCATGAATAAATATTTTATTAGCCTTTACTACTTGTTTGGTAAAATCTACGATATTATCTAAATCTTCTGAAAATTGTTCAATGGTAATTGTGCCAGGGTCTGTATTTCCTTGTGTCAATCCGGAACCTCGTTGATCCCAATAGACTACTTTATAGTACTTCTCTATTTCTTTCCAATAAGCATAAGCCCGTTCGCCTTGTGCACTTCCGCCGGGACCACCATGATTAAACACAATGGCAATATCCGAATTAATGTTACCACACACTCGAACTGGCAATGCAACATCTCCAACTTTTACGAAATAGTAATTATCCAGTTGCCCTGAAGCTAACTTAGCCTCCTTTTTGCAAGATATCATCAGCATGACAAAACCTATAATATATATATGCAATCTCATTTTCATTCTGATTTTTTTCTGATTACATAACTTATTCCCAGTTCAAATATAAGGCGTCGCACCCATCTGCCATTATTGGGATAACGGTATAATAAATTACATCCAACATGCACATCCAATGGTGCATCCGTCTTTTTAGAAAAATCATAACCAAAATCTACTTTGCCACCCAAAAGCAAATTGTGATAACCAAAAGATACTTTTTTGAATGTGCCATCTGCCTGACGTTCATAAACAGGAGCATTTAATTTGGTGTACATATATCCGGCATCAAAGCTGACCTCTGAAAAAATGCCGACATTAAACGTATGCCGATAAGTTAATTCCGGAATTAAAAATATACCCGTATTATATCTTTTGCGATAGATATACCCAAATGCTGGTCGTAAAAACAATTCGCGTTCTATTATTTTAGGATTATACTCGCTCGTCCCTTTGTTCAGTTTGGGTTTGTAAAAAAAGCGGTAAGCCCCTGATATGGATAAACCATAGCTGATTTGCATCGGCTTTACAAATTCTACATCTGCCAGTGCGTTTACTGCTATTATGTTTTTTTTGAATTTTAATCCGTCTATTTTTATTATTTCCTTATAGTCGGTTTGCTGTTGGGCAATTGCCGCATAAGAACAAAGTATGCTGAAGCAACATAAAAATAAATAGCGTACAAAAGAGTGCATAATATTCAGCACAAATTAAAACAAATAATCGAAAAAATTTAATTCTTACACTTTCGGAGCCGCAGCTAAAATTTCTGCGCTTGCTTCAGATGCATATTTTTCAAAATTATGATTGAATTTTTGAGCCAGTTCTTTGGCTTTTGCATCGTACGCATCTTTGTCAGCCCAAGTGTTTCTCGGGTTCAAAATTTCTGCCGGCACACCCGGACAAGCTACCGGAATTTGCAAATCAAAAATCGGCAACGTTTCATAGCTCACCGCATCCAACTCTCCGCTTAGCGCAGCAGTTATCAGTGCTCTGGTATATTTCAGGCTCATTCGTTTTCCAACACCATAAGCACCTCCGGTCATACCGGTATTAATCAACCAAACATTAGCATGGCTTTGTGCCAATTTATTGCCCAGCATAGCCGCATATTTTGCAGGATGCAAAGGCAGAAATGCCGCTCCAAAACAAGCTGAAAATGTGGTTTGCGGTTCTACTACACCTTCTTCTGTTCCGGCAACTTTTGATGTATAACCGGAAATGAACAGGTACATGGCCTGTGCCGGTGTTAATTTGCTGATAGGAGGCAATACCCCAAAAGCATCATAACTTAGGAAGAAAATATTTTTAGGCACGCCTCCCACTGAAGGTACTGCAATATTGTGAATATGATAAATAGGGTACGAAACACGGGTATTTTCTGTTTGAGAGATATTAGCATAATCAACAGTATTTGTTCCTTCAAAAAACTCTATATTTTCTAATAAGGCTCCGTGAGTAACAGCACGGAAAATATCCGGCTCTTTTTCTTCTGTAAGATCCACACATTTGGCATAGCATCCGCCTTCAAAATTAAATACACTGGTATCACTCCAACCATGTTCATCATCGCCAATCAATTTACGGTTTGGGTCGGCGGAGAGCGTGGTTTTTCCAGTGCCCGACAAGCCAAAAAACAAGGCGGTATCTCCACCATCACCGATATTGGCTGAACAGTGCATACTCAACACATTTTTGAGGTGCGGCAATTCGAAATTCAATACGGTAAAAATGCCTTTTTTGATTTCTCCGGTGTAGGCGCTGCCACCTATCAATACTATTTTTTTGGTAAAATTAATAATAGAGAAATTTCCCTGACGAGTTCCGTCAACAGCTGCATCAGCTATAAATCCGGGAGCATTCAGGATTAGCCATTCTGGCTCTGCCGATTGGATTTGTGCATCATCTAAACGCAGGAACATATTGTCGGCAAATAAATTGGCCCATGGTGTTTCTGTAACAACACGGATGCCGAGGGTATATTCCGGAGAGGCGCAAGCTTTTACGTCTCTTACAAAAATTTGCGGTAAATTATCCAGATAAGCGACTACCTTTTCTTGTAGCGCATCGAATTTTTCCGGTGAAAATGGCTGATTGATTTTGTTCCAGTCCACAGCATTTTCGGTCAGTTCATCTTTTACGGTAAATTTATCAGCCGGAGAGCGCCCCTTGAATTTTCCGGTGTTTACACAGAGAGCTCCTGTATCATTCAGCACGCCGAGATCGAGGTCGAGGGTTTTTTGTATCAGATGTTCACGAGATAAGTTCCAAAGTGCGGTGGTTTTAGAAAAGCCCAATTTGCTAAGGTCAGCAGAAGGGTTCTTGACGCCTTGTTCATTCATTGTTGATAATTTTGCGTGTAGCAAATGTAAGAAAATTGCCCCTAAAATCCTTTCGTTAATATTTTAGTAACACAAATCAGATAAATGAGAAAACGATAAGTCAATGGTGGTTGTTTGATTGAGGCTGATTACATTGATTGGTGGACAGCGACATTAATTACTAAAACGGTAATTAAAACTTATCAACCTATCCATTTTATAAAGATTATATTGGGTGTTTTTTAGAGAATACGATTTTTTTTAGTGCTTGAAAGGACAGCGTAAGCTTTTGACCTCTGCACAGCATCTTTTAGACTCTCACGTAGGTTTTTTTTGTGCCCAACTTTCGCCCTCGGCAGGTGTTATCACCTGCCGACTGCCATACCATAAAAATACCTTATTATTCATCATAGTTGGCTATAAAATCCCATTTACTTTTGTTCTATTCATAATAATCCCGTACAACAGGCAGGCCTGCCTGCTGCCGCATGGCAGGCAGGCATTTACACCTCCGTTTTGTACCCTCTTAGCTGTCGTTACGAAAGAATCGGGACGAACACTTTGTTATGTAAAGTTCGTAGAGGTTGATGTGCTGTGCTAGGTTATTCATATACTCTCGCTGCCAATAAAGCTTCAGATAAAAGTAACCAATTGATATCTTCTGATTCAGAATCATTTAAATATCCTGATAGTCCTTCTATGAAGTTTGGAATATCCAAGTTTTCCCATTCTTTTTGTTCTGATGAGTAATTTTTTTTTAATAACTCTAAAAATAAAATAAAAGTTCTTTTTGAATTTATATTCTTCTGAGTTTGATAAATATCCATATGTTTTTAATTCTTTTTTCTAATAGTTATTGAAGTACTCTCGCCCTCGGCAGGTGTTATCACCTGCCGACTACCATAACGTAAAAATACCTTATTATTCATTCAGTTGCTATAAAATCCCATTTACTTTTGTTCTATTCATAATAATCCCGTACAACAGGCAGGCCTGCCTGCTGCCGCATGGCAGGCAGGCATTTACACCCCATTTTTTTAGCCCGGCACAAGAAGCTAACACCTACACCTGCGCCAGTTTGGGTTGGACGGGGGAGCGGAGGTTTACCAATAATCTGACTTAAGTAACGTTTCCTGGAAGTATTCATTTTCTGAAAGCAAAGGATAATGGTATAATAAATCATCAAGAACTTTTTTATAAAATATTTTAAATGATTTAAACAATTGATTATAATTAAAACAGACAATCCTATCAGAATTAGTGTCTATTATTTGAAATTCCTCGTCAATAATTTTAAACTCAAAACTATATAGTTGTTCTATACTTAAAGCCCCAACTCTGTCTTTATCACCTCTTCTAAAACCAATTATTGCACCTTTTAGATAATTAATAAATCCAAAAAGTTCGCCTTCAAAAAACAGAATAGTGCCAGACTTTGTATCATATATTACAATCTCAGATACAGCAAGCACATCATACAAAGCTTGTTTAGAGATTGTTTGCAAATTATACCTAACAAGATTTTTCTTGATAGTTTCTGTATTTAGATAGTAAAGAAATTGTATTTGCATAGTTTATTTATTAAGAATCCTTTACCACGTATTTGAAATTACCCTCCAACTATATTATATTCATTCGAATTGTCATTACAAAATTATAAATTAATTTTTTGATTTCTATTTGAATAATGGGTTGTAGATGTGCAAAGTTGAGTTATGTATTTGTTTATATGAATACTGCTTGTGAAATCAGTTTCGAAAAGAATTTCCAATCAAATCCAGGTAGAAGATACTGAATATCAATAATTTGAAAGCTTGAATCGACTATAAATTCGATTTTCCAATTCTTATCAAATTTCGTATGTGTTGAAATCTTGTACTTCTTATTTATTTCATCGATTTTGCCGTATTTCCAATTTGTTTTATAGCTGTTAAGATATATACTGTAATCTTAGTTGACATGTGTGTTTTTATATTCTTCACATTACTGATACTACAACTGTTTAATATAGGAATTATTAGCACTAGTATGTTTAACAAAATAAACTTCATGAATTTTACTTACAATTATTTATGAAACCAATTTAACAGGTTCTATTAAAACAATAACATACTAATATTTATAAACAGCATACTAATTTCAATAAAATTCCAATTCCACTCACTACAAACCTATAGTTTGCAAAGACAAAAACTGTTTTTGAATATTTCTTAAACTTTTCCGCTTAGTACGCCTCTTGATATCACGATGCGTTGTACTTCGGAGGTGCCTTCGTAAATTTGTGTAATTTTGGCATCGCGCATCAGGCGTTCTACATGGTATTCTTTTACATAGCCATAGCCACCATGCACTTGTACCGCTTCGGTGGTAACACGCATGGCAGTTTCAGAAGCAAATAATTTCGCCATGGCAGAGGCTACCGAATAGTCTTCGTGCACATCTTTGAGCCAGGCAGCTTTATATACCAATAAACGAGCAGCCTCAATTTCTGTTGCCATATCCGCCAGCTTAAATTGTATAGCCTGATGATTACAAATTTCTGTACCGAATGCTTTACGGGTTTTTGAATACTCGACAGCCAGCTCATACGCTCCGGCTGCAATACCTAATGCCTGAGCAGCTATGCCGATGCGACCGCCTTCCAAGGTTTTCATGGCAAACTTAAATCCAAAACCATCCTCGCCAATGCGGTTTTCTTTAGGCACTTTCACATCATTAAATAACAAAGAATGCGTATCACTGGCACGTATGCCGAGCTTGTCTTCTTTGGCGCCAATATCAAAACCCGGCATGCCTTTCTCTACTATCAGCACATTGATACCTTTATGTCCTTTGTCGGGATGCGTTTGCGCTATCACTAAATAAGTATCTGCTTTGCCGCCATTAGTTATCCAGTTTTTGGTGCCATTCAATAAATAATAATCTCCTTTGTCTTCGGCAGTCGTTTTTTGAGAAGTAGCATCACTGCCGGCTTCCGGTTCGCTCAGTGCAAACGCACCTAATTTTTCGCCTTTAGCCAGAGGCACTAAATATTTTTGTTTTTGTTCTTCGGTGCCGTAAGCTTCCAAGCCCCAGCATACCAAAGAATTATTTACAGACATTGCCACCGAACTTGAAGAATCTACTTTTGACAATTCTTCCATGGCAATGCAATAAGAAATGGTATCCATTCCTCCGCCGCCGTATTTGGGGTCAACCATCATGCCCATAAATCCGAGCTCACCCATTTCTTTTAAAAATTCGGTTGGGTGTATCATATCTCTATCACGTTCTATAACGCCTGGTTTTAATACTTTCTGTGCGAAATTTCTTGCCATTTCTCGCACCTGCAATTGTTCCTCAGTTAATTGAAAATCCATAAAAAATGCTTTATTGCAGGGCAAAGATACTAAATTAAGGATGCGAATGAGCTACTTATTAGCAGATAATGTAAGTTATAGTTTACCAACATCGAGATTTTTTAGCCAATTTAATGCCGTAGCCCGTGCTGTTTACAATCGTATTGCCATAAGAAGTGAGTGTACTGAAATTCCCATTGGTGGTCATTTGTCTTGCCCCACAATTATCTTGTGTCCACACCCATGCGATATAGCCGATATTATTATTGTGAGCGGCTTGCATAATGTTTGTCAGCAACAAATCATACACACAATTTCCGG
>CAYVGM010000134.1:0-7400 GCA_964451125.1 uncultured Chitinophagales bacterium | reverse complement strand
TAAGTAATCAGTTCATCAATCTGATAAACAATTTTTCTGGCAGCAGCATAGTCATTATTTAATGCCTGATGCACCATATCCGAAAACAATTTAGGGGTAGCATTTGCAATTACAGAAATAACACCGTCATATCCGATAGAAATTTGCGGCACAATCAAATCATCATTTCCGCTAATGAGATAAAAATCTTCCGGCTTTTCGCGTGCCAGCCAAAATAGCTGCATCCAGTCGTTGCTCGCTTCTTTTATTCCTACAATATTTTTAAAATCATGGGCTAATTGCAAGGTCGTAGAAGCACGAATATTAGAAGCTGTTCTTCCCGGTACATTATATAAAATAATAGGCAAATCCGTATTGGTTGCTATTGCTTTATAATGTTCATAAATTCCTTCTTGAGTAGGTTTATTATAATAGGGACTTACCGATAAAATACCGTCCACGCCATCCAATTGATAGGACTGTATATCGGCAATCGTACTTTGTGTATCATTGCCGCCAAATCCTGCAATTACTGGAACTCGTTTATTGGTAACTGCCACACATGCCTTTATTAAATCTTGTTTTTCCTGCTTGTTCAACGTTACAGATTCGCCGGTTGTACCTAAGACAACTACGTAATCTACACCATTATCAATTACGTAATTAACTACCTTTTCAAACTCGGAAAAGTTAACTGTTTTTTGTTCGGTAAATGGTGTTACTAATGCCACACCTACACCTTTAAGATTTATCATTTGCAGCGTTATTTTTGATATTCGTTTACAAGTTACAAAATGACAGTTTAAATTATAATTAAAAATGCAGAATATAAAGTATATTATCTCAGATATGTTTCAATACTATTTATGCAGTGTATTATTTTATTTTGCGAAGGGAGAAAAACGATATCATAATCTGAAGTGTTATCCGCACTAAAAAAACCAACCCTGAGTTTAGCTGAAGAAGAAGCTGAGATATAGTCTAAGGGCTGATTTACACTTTTAGAAAAGGTGATTAATAAATCAAAAGGGAAGTGCATAAAGTAGCCGCAAGTACCGCCGGCAGGCTTGCCAAACCAGCTCAAATCTTTGGCAGTAAAGAAGGGAAATGGATAAGCATTGCCAAATTCACGGTGGTCAATAAAGCCCAGCAACTGAACATCTTTGTTGCTTGATTTTAATTTTTCTGAAAAGGCTAGGATAGAATCATTGTCTTTGACATCTTCTGCATTAAATAAAATACCGATTTTTTTAGCCTGCTCCAATGAAACCGGATTGTGCGGCTTATTGGGAAACTTTTTAAATTTTCGATAAACAGTAAACAAACGGGTTTGAATATCTCTGATAAATGACATATCCAAAATTAAGAAAAAAGGTGAAAATTAGGATTATTTAGCATAGAAAGAATGGGAAACAATATGTTAAAGCAGCAAATTGCCTGAATTTATCAAACAGAAAAACTATTGACATCAATATTTCTCGTATTTTTGCAAGGCAGTGTTGAAGACTGTATTTTTTATGGAAAACAAAATTGAACTGATGGCTCCTGCCGGCAGCTATGAAGCGCTTATGGCAGGTATTCATGCAGGGTGTGACTCTGTTTATTTCGGAGTTGAGCAATTTAATATGCGAGCCCGGGCTACTATGAATTTTACTTTGGATGATTTGGATAAAGTGGGAAATATCTGTGCGGAAAATGGCGTGCGCAGCTATCTTACACTCAACACTATCGTTTATGATCATGATCTTTCAGCTATTAAAACAGTATTAGACAGAGCGAAATCAGCGGGTATTACGGCAGTAATAGCGAGTGATCAGGCTGTAATTGCTTATGCCCGCGGCATTGGTTTGGAAGTGCATATTTCTACACAAGTCAATATCACAAATATTGAAACAGTAAAATTTTATGCATTATTTGCCGATACGGTGGTATTGTCTAGAGAGTTAAGTTTAATTCAGATTAAAAAAATATGCGATCAAATAGCTAAAGAAAATATTTGCGGTCCATCAGGCAAACTGATAGAAGTAGAAATATTTGTACACGGGGCCTTGTGTATGGCCGTTTCGGGTAAGTGTTATTTAAGTCTGCATACTGCAAATGCCTCTGCCAACAGAGGCGCATGCGTGCAAAACTGTAGAAGAAGTTATACCGTTATTGACAATGAAGATGGGCATGAACTGGCTATTGACAACGAATATATCATGTCGGCGCAAGATTTATGTACCATTGATTTTTTGGATAAAGTGATAGAAAGCGGAGTAAAAGTCATGAAAATTGAAGGACGCGGCAAAGGCGCAGACTATGTAAAAACAACTGTAGAATGTTATCGTGAGGCTATTCATGCCTTTTATGACGGCACCTATTCAGCTGAAAAAACAGAAGACTGGATGCGCAGATTGAAACAAGTGTATAACCGCGGTTTTTGGAGTGGATATTATTTAGGACAAAAACTGGGCGAATGGAATGATGCCCCCGGTTCAAAAGCAACTACCCGAAAAATATATATTGGCAAAGGCGAACATTATTTCGACAAGATACAAGTTGCAGAATTTAAGCTTGAATCTTATGATTTGAATGTTGGAGATAAAGTGCTGATAACCGGACCTACTACCGGAGCGATTGAAACTACCATTGAAGAATTGCATACACATGCAGGTGCAGTTCAAAGTGCAAGAAAAGGAGAAAATTGTGCCTTTAAATTAACTACCCCAATCAGAACGAGTGACAAACTCTATAAAATCGTTGAAAACTGATTAGCGTTAGTTGTGGTTAAAAAGTACAGATGAAATTTGAGCAATGCAAACTAAATGCCGGTTAGCTGATAATTTTTTTAGTTTTTTTGAAAAGAAAAAAGGAGAGAATAAATTAATGATTAATTCTGCCGGCTCTGCAATATCTTTTTTCCCAGTAAGGTTCATTTAAATTGCTGATAGTTACTCCTTTTGAAGAACAAGAATGTGTAAATTTTCCGTCTTGCAAATAAACACCAACATGTGAAATACCACCGCCATTTACATTGAAAAAGATTAAATCACCTTCTTTCAAATCCTCTTTGTCAACATATTCCGTCATATTGGCTAATTCTCTGGATGTTGCATAGTTGTCATAGCAATCAATCAGTAACTTATGCACGTAGTTAGAACAATCTATACCGTTTGAGCCTTTTCCACCATAGCGGTAAGGCGTAGAAAACCATTTAAAGATGCGTGTGTACATCTCAAGATTGGTAACTTTTTGAATATTTACGCCCATTTTCTGAAAGAAATTGGAAAATGCATCTAAATCAATCTTATTTTGGTCGCAAACTGTTTCTAATACTGAACAAAATCCACCATTAGCTTTTGCTGAATACTGTGAAAAAGTAAGAAATATACTGAGTAAAAGGGCTGTTTTTTTCATCTCTACAAAAATAGATAACCGAAAATGGGTATCCAAATTTTGTGAAGTTTGTGGCAGTTAAAAACTTGTTAAAACTAATTTAGTTTTATAAACTTTTGATTATCAATAAGTTTATCATCTTTTATAAATTGAAGTACAAATAAACCTTTGGGTAAGTTTAAAATTGATACCGTAGCTTTATTATTCAAAATAATCCCAGATTGAAAGACTTTACCATCAATTTCCAATATTTTATAGCTGCATTCTCCCACAATAGTTTCCGGCATTTCTATATGCAAGATATCTTCTGCCGGATTTGGATAAATTTTAAATACTTGTCGTTCAGAAGTAAGCAGATGAGTGCTGATTTTAGGAGTTAGAAGCAATGTGAATTTTCCTACAGAAATTGCCGGTATCGGTAAAGAATCGACAAAAATATCCGCCGAATCATAAAGCACCCGATGCGTGTTATTTTCTTGTCGCACTGTAGCGCAAGCACTTAAATCTGATGAAGTCAGGCTACTGGCTGCCAAAACAAAACGCTTGGTTCTTTTCACTTCATATTCAATATTATCAATCTTGAATATTTTGTTTTTCAGTAAAATATAATCCACCGTTGAATCCGGATTGGCATAAAGCAAATCCAATGTTTTATATTCAGGACTATAATAAACATCCACAATCTTCTCAGACAAACGCAAATTAAGCTTATGCTGTGGTTTTAGCTTATACACTCCTTTTGTTATAGTTGATGAATACATCTCGAAAGGGTAGCAGACAATTTGCCTGTTTGCAAGTAGAGTATTTGTTTGCCTTTGTGTTCGTATTAGTACGATACCCTGATAGCCATTCGCATAGCTGTGGTAGTTTGAATATAAATGTATTGAAGTATCTTCAATTTGTATTTTTTCAAGACTACTTAGAACTGAACGTATAAAATAACCGGCCAGCATAGTATTAGTAGAATAAGAATTTGCATCATAATTCCATTCCGTTATCCAAATTTCATTTTTACCACTAAAACGTGAGCACTGATTTAAAATTCCAGGCAATACAAAACCGGCATATTTGTCATAAATACGAAGTAATAGTTTGTTTAAAGTTGGTTTTTGTGTTTCATTCGTATAATAATCACAGTCTGCAATATGTTGAAAATAGATATGAGGAATGGCGGCATCTGCAAGATTTGTTTGAGATTTAAAAAAAGCATTCCATAAATCAAATTTTCTTGAAACAGGAGTATAAGGTTCGACATATAAAATAGTATCATTACTTGCATTATATGTGAGGTAAGTAAAAGGAACTGCATATGGCAATCCGAATTTTATATCCATACTTTTTAATGTATCAGCATAAATGGAAGCAAGTACTTTCATTTTGATTAATCCTTTGAAAAATGTCTTTAAGGGTGCACTGGTAGAAGATATAAACGTACCTGGTGGTGCATTTGTACAATCGTAACCAAAGTCTGTGAGATCATCATCAAATAAAGGATAATCTGCAAATGATTCATTGCCAAACTCAGCACCTAATAGTTTAATATTTTGGCTTCTTAAATAGCGGATAGCATTCATATTTTCTTCAAAACGATACAAGAATGCACTGTCATGGCAAATCTCATTTTTCATGCGTACAAAGAAAGTATCCGCCAATACTCTATTCAGCAAATTCACCCATGTTGCCGTATAAGTCGAATCCATTTGGCTATCGCCATTTGTTTGCAAAATCGGATTATTGTTTGAATACAAAAGTAGCTTGTTGTAAACTTCTGTATTATATTTTGTGAGATCGTGCTTATAAAAATGAGTATTGATATTAAGCATGTAGTAAACGCCAACATCGTTCCCTTCATTTCTTAATGCCTGTAATTGTTCGTTAAAATCATAAATATAATTTCTGGGAGAACTATAAGTACTTGGAGAATATGCTGATGCAAAAGGATTTCTTAGCCTGCCTGGCGCACAATCAGTTTCAGTTGTATCTACTCCATATCCGTTCTTATAAAAATGATAAAAATTACCCAGCGTACCACCCGGGAATCGGAAAGTAGTCAAACGCATGTGTTTGGTTATATCTAATACTGCCGGACTATAATTGCTATGTATTCTTGCGCCCAATGAATCAGTTTCAAAATTTAACTGATCTTCGATGCTTTCAGCACCTACTCCACAAATACGGGGATTTATTTTTTTTTCGTATATCAATTGGCTAATGTCCAAGGTATCTGCGAGAAATATATGTACCTTCAAAAAGATGAAAGCTGTTAAAAAACTGTATTTAAAAATTGTTACCATAAACAGATGTACAAATTTATACTAATCTGAAATTAAAAAAAACAAACATTTTCAGTCGTTATTATAAATAAAATACAATAAAAAAATCACAACGCACTTATTTTCAATATAATATCACATAAAATTGTAGCAACCTGCAATTTGATTAACCCATATTTTATTTTTAAACAATACGATTTTCTGTTTCTGATAATAAAAATCATGTTTCATTTGTCATTTTTTACGGATTTTTGCAAATATTCGCAATTTAAATCAAAAGCTAAGCAGTAAACTATCTATCCAGACAACTCATAATTTTTTTATATGGAATACAGAATTGAAAAAGACACGATGGGACAAGTAAAAGTACCTGCTAATGTCTATTGGGGCGCGCAAACACAACGCTCTATCGAAAACTTTCAAATTGCACAAAAAACAGACAAAATGCCTATAGAAATCATCTATGCATTTGCCTATCTGAAGAAAGCCGCAGCTATCACCAATTATAAAGCTAAGGTGTTGGATAAGCAAAAATGCGATATCATAGGTAAAGTATGTGACGAAATTTTAGCAGGACAACTGGACAACCAGTTTCCATTAGTAATCTGGCAAACCGGTTCGGGTACGCAATCCAACATGAATGTGAATGAAGTAATTGCCTACAGGAGTCATGTATTACTGGGAGGAAATCTTACCGATGAAAAAAAATTAATTGCTCCTAATGACGATGTCAATAAATCTCAATCTTCGAATGACACTTTTCCCACTGCCATGCATATTGCAGCTTATAAAATGCTGATGGAAAGAACAATACCCGGCATAAAAAAACTGCGAAATACGCTGTCTAAAAAATCAAAAGAATTTGCCAAAATCGTAAAAATTGGTCGTACACATTTCATGGATGCCACACCACTAACTTTAGGACAAGAATTTTCCGGTTATGTATCTCAGTTAGATCATGGATTGAAAGCAATTGAAAATACTTTAGCTCATTTATCCGAACTGGCATTGGGAGGTACTGCAGTAGGTACAGGCATTAATACACCGAAAGGATATGCAAAAAATGTAGCAAAAGAAATTGCCAATATCACAGGTTTACCTTTTATTACCGCTGATAATAAATTTGAAGCACTTGCAGCCCATGATGCCATAGTAGAAGCACACGGAGCATTGAAAACTGTAGCTGTTTCACTTATGAAAATAGGTAATGATATTCGTATGTTGTCTTCAGGTCCTCGTTGTGGCATAGGCGAAATCCATATACCAGACAATGAACCGGGTTCATCTATCATGCCTGGCAAAGTAAATCCTACACAATGTGAAGCAATGACAATGGTAGCGGCTCAAGTATTGGGAAATGATGTAGCAATAAATATAGGCGGCTGCACCGGACATTTTGAGCTCAATGTATTTAAACCGGTGATGATTTATAACTTCTTGCACAGTGCGCGATTAATTGGTGATGTATGTGTTTCTTTCAACGATAAATGTGCTGTTGGCATTGTGCCTATACACGATAATATCAAAAAGAATCTGGATAATTCGTTGATGTTAGTTACGGCTTTGAATACTAAAATAGGCTATTATAAAGCTGCTGAAATAGCACAAACTGCACATAAGCAAAACAAGACATTAAAACAAGTTGCCGTTGAATTGGGTTATGTTACTGCAAAACAATTTGACGAATGGGTGAAACCCGAAGATATGGTGGGCAGTTTAAACTCAAACCCTAAAATTTTTAGGTAATAGATAGATTTAGTTTATTGAGTA
>CAYVGM010000133.1:0-7428 GCA_964451125.1 uncultured Chitinophagales bacterium | reverse complement strand
TTAAAAGTAGATATAAAAAGTGCCTATTCATTTCTAAAGAGAAAAAAATTTATAAGAGAAGATAATACCCCAACGCTATTAGGGCTATTAGTAGCTTGTAATGAAAAAAATATTTATGATATTATAGGCGGAAGATGCCAAATAGATTGTTATAACGATACTGGTATTGAAATAGCGGATAGTAAAAAAATCCTAAAGAATACAGTTTTTGATTTATTAGAAGATAGTTATCGGTTTATAATAAGTAATATAAATGTTGGGATAAGTTCTGAAAAGAGCGGATCTGCTATATTCGAATATCCAGAAAGATTAATAAGGGAATGTTTAAATAATGCTATAACACACAGAGACTATAATGTTGAAGAGTTTTGTATAATTACTATAAAACAGAAAGAGTATATAGAAATAAAGAACCCTGGAAAATTTAGATTAGACAATATTATTAATCAAAATTTAGATGGCATAAATGTCAGAAGAATAATTCCAATTGCAAAAGCGCAAAATCCCAATTTAGCAGATTGTTTAAAATCCTTTGACAGATGGGAAGGTCGAGGTTGGGGAATGTCAAAATTATCTTCATTTGCTTTAAACAACCAAATAGATGTCCCCTATTTTTCTTTAAGCAATAATAACACTATCGCATTAATAATAAAGAAAGGAAAAGTCTTAGATGATGAAATGCTATCATGGATTAACCTATATTCTAAGTATATTTTAAGAAAAACAAATGGGTATGAGTTAAATAATGAAGAAAAGACAATTTTAGCTTATTTGTACAAATCAGAAAGAATAAACGATTTAGAAAAATATACAGTATTATTAAACAAAGACAATAATCACTTTGTTGTAATAAAAGATTTAGAAAGATACAAACTTATTTACCCTCTTTATACCAAAGAAAATGAAATTGTATATGTAATTGATAGAACTCTAATAAAGAAAAATTATACCAATGAGGTAAGATTTATTCTTGGTGGAGATTTTGATTTGCAATCATCAGAAATAAAAGAAATCATAGAAACAGTATATAAATTTAATTCATTTTCTGTACAAGATGTTAGTGCAAATATAATAGGGAATTTTCTATATTTAAGCAAGAATATTTCAATTCTAGATTTAAAATCTTATGAAAATTATAAAAGAAAAATAAGAGCTATATTTAATAAATTAGAAAAATCGTTGCTCTTAACTAATATTGGCACACCCAAAAAACCAAATTTTATTATCAATAAAAATTTTGAAAGAAAACCTTCTCTTTTTGATTAGATTGCAAAAGGTGAGAAATATAATGTGCAAAAGTTAACTAATATAAAAATTGAACTATTAATGCTAAAGGCTGTTTAAATAATTAGTAAATTAATTTATATTTGTGTATTAAAATTAAAGTCTGTGTATGCGCGAAACCCTCTGTCAGCCACATTCCAAAATTAACAATAGAAATTTACAAGTATCAGCTTCCGATAACTTGATTCCTAACCTTTTATCTTACATTTTTCAGCTTAAAATTTAATATTTAACGAATTCTCAATTTCTGAGTAGAGCTTGTCCCGAACGCTGGTTCTCGTTTTGGGGAATTAAGATATAAGAGCTGAAACAGATTTATGAAGTAAGGCATTTTGATATTAACAGAAGCTTGTTTTATCTGAAGCATACTGACGAACATATTAAAAAAGGGAGGGCGCGCCTGCGGCGCGCCCTCCCGTTTTACTATTACAATACCCTATTTTTTTAGCAAATCTCTGATTTCGGTGAGCAATACTTCTTGTGCAGGTGGAGCAGCCGGAGCAGCTTCTTGTTCTTTTTTCATCTTGTTGATAGCCTTGATAATCACAAAGACAACAAATGCAACTACTAAGAATGTAATCACTTGCGATATGAAAGCGCCATATTTGATAGCAACTTCCGGTGTAGCTGCAACAGAACCATCTGCAGAAGCGGCGACAGCTTTTTTAAGTACGAACATTTTGTCGTTAAAATCAACGCCACCCGAAATCATACCGATAGCAGGCATCACCATACCATCAATAAATGAAGACACCACCTTTCCGAAGGCACCGCCCATTACCACACCGACAGCCATGTCGATTAAATTGCCTTTCATGGCAAATTCTTTGAATTCTTGTAACATTCCCATAATTGTATTTTTTAGTTGGTTAAAATTAACGATTTTATCTTATATCCAAACTATTACCTGAAAATCTGATTAGGTACCTGTTGGGTTAAATCAATCGTACTTTTTTGCACCAAACTCGGGAATGCTTTATTTAATTCCACCATAAATTCATTGTCTTTGTATTGTATAGCCAACATTTCCATGCGTTTGACTATATCTTCTGCAGATTTCTTCTCATTTGCATACAATGCGGCATAGTCATTCGGTAAATTATAGAAACGTAAGCAGTCTTTAAGGTCTTTAATATAAAGTTCTTTGATGGATTTTGCATTTGCCGGTGCACCGGCTCTGTAATACAAATCTATCCATTGCACGGTTAAGATATTAAAGAATCTGTTGTTGGGTGCATAATACGGTGCATTTACATACTGGAACTCTTTTTTGGCTCTGTCCAGCACTTTAACGGCATCAGCCTGACGGCCATTTCTTACCAAATCGTCGGCGATGCCAAAGTGAACGCTTTTTAAGGTGTTCATGATACGAGCTGAATTCTCGTCCACAAACATCTCTCTGTCGCCCAAGCCACCATATTTAAAATCATTCATCAAGATATCATAAGAACGCTGAGTGTTCATTGTGTAATATCCTTTTTGATTTTCAGGGAAGAAACAAGGCACTAAGCGCAATATCTCACCTTCTTGCACCAAATATTTGCCTAATCCCTGGTAATAACCTTCTTCTACGGTATTGGAAAAACAAATAGGACGGCTCCAGTTTTGCGAAGCCACCATCGCCAGTAAGGCTAAATCAAACTTAATGATGCGGTTTTTACCCAAATCCCAAACCATTTCGTCAACAATTTTATCCTTGAACTGATCAGGAACTACATTATTACTCAATACCGCTTCTTTATCCACTTTCATCTTAAATTTGGTGGTCGGCAAATAATTAACCTGATCGTTTCTGCCGGCTTGTGCCATAAATTGAGGATCATCGCTTAGGATAAAGTCCATTACATTTGTCAAATCCAATGTTTGTCCGGCAAAACTATTTGTTTCGTTATATTGTATCATATCGCGTTTACTTCCACGGTATTTATCCGTAGTAAAGCCTTTATAAAATGGTACGGGTCCTGCTTTGTTAGAAGCATGCATCAGACAGTCAATATACCAGTCTACACCCAGTAAACTCAGATTCACAATACGCACGTCTGTACGAATGCCTTCTATTTCCTGTGCGTACCAAAGCGGATAGGTGTCATTATCGCCTTGTGTAAACAGTATGGCATTTGGCGGGCAGCTTTTTAAATAATTTGACGCAAAATCGCGTGCCATATAGCGTCCGTTACGGTTATGGTCATCCCATCCCGTTTTGCCCATTAAATAAGGGACAAACAAACACATTGCAGTAGCTAACACAGCTACAGGAAGACCGGGTAGTTTTTTGCTCCTTAGAAAATCATAAATGGCTGCGACCGAAGTGCCTATCCAGATACAAAAAGCAAAAAAAGAACCGACTAAGACATAATCTCTCTCGCGAGGTTCTCGCGGTGGCTGATTGGTATATATAATTAAAGCAACACCTGTTGCAAAAAACAATAATGCCAGAATGATGGTATAATGCTTATTCCGATATAGCATAAATACCAACCCGATGATACCTAACAATAGCGGCAGCATATAATAATAGTTGCGGGCTTTCTGGTTGAGAATCTGATAGGGCAAGCCCTCTTGTGAGCCTAAGTGGGCATTATCAATAAACGGAATACCCGATAGCCATTCGCCATCCATACCTACTGTGCCTACCATACCTTGATAATCATCTTGCCGTCCTGCAAAATTCCATAGAAAATAACGCTTATACATATACCCGATTTGGTATTTAAAGAAATACGTCAGATTATCACCCATGCTAGGTGTAGCCCCCTGAAAGCCTGTCCAATACCGGTATAAACCATCTGCAGATTCACCATCATTTGTTGGTCCCATACGTGGAAATAAGATCTCTTCTGCCGGGTCGTATTTATAGCCTATTTTTTCACCTTTCACTTCGTATTTTCCGGTTTTCAAATCCTGATAGTATTCTTTCCCTTTTATATCATAATCAACTGGACGTGCTGTATATAAGGGTCCTTTTACTAAAGGTCTGTCGCCATATTGTTCGCGGTTCAAATAAGATAAAAGACTAAATACATCTTTAGGAGAGTTCATGTTAATCGGTGGATTTGAAGCGGCTCGTATGGGTACCATCATGTAACTCGAGAAACCAATAATGATCACTAATAAGGAAATCAAAACCGTTTGCATAGTTTTAACAGTAACAGGATCTCTGCCGTCTAAGCGAGGTGAATATTTTTTAAAGAGATTATAAACTAATACTGGCAAACCTGCAAACACCCCCCAAAACAAGGCTTTATCATTCTCATAATTAAACCCGTATCTCAAAATGGCATATCCAATCGCCCACAGCAACATTAATATCAAAAAACTTCCCATGCCGATAGATAATACTGAGAAAAACAAGATAAAATGGAAAAGCCCAATGTAAATCATGGAATTAAAATCTTTTTTAGTGCCATAGTAAATAGCAAAAACCAGAGCAGCAATCAGAATAATGAAATAAATGAATGCACCCGAATTGAAAGGCAATCCTATACTGTTTACAAAAAAGAATTCCATTTGTTGTGCCTTAAGTGTCATAAATTGAATGACACCCACTTGCACCATGCCCAAAATAATAAACCCTAAAGCAAACATCACTGCTAAGCCGAATAAGCTGGGTTTGAATCGGCGATAATAATAGACCAAACTGGCAGTAGGGAATACCAGCAATGACATTAAGTGGACACCCAATGACAAGCCTACCATGAATGCCGCAAATATAAACCAGCGATCTGCGTATGGTTCTTCAGCTACATCATCCCATTTCATAATTGCCCAAAGCACAATTGATATAAAAAACATGGAAGCGGCATACACCTCACCCTCTACTGCCGAAAACCACATGGTATCGGAGAATGAACAGGCTAATGCCGCCACTGCCCCTGAACCGACTATAGCTAAGATTTTATCCAGGCTGATTACTTCATCCTTGTCTTTTACCAATAATTTTTTTACAATCAAAGTGGTGGTGAGAAACAAGAACATTACGCATAATGCCGACATGAGCGCCGACAGGAAATTGATCATCAATACCGGATTTTTCGCATTGAGCAGGGCAAACAAGCGACCCATCATTAAAAACAAAGGTGCTCCGGGAGGGTGCGCTACCTGTAATTTGTAAGCACAAGAGGTGAACTCGCCACAGTCCCACAAACTGCCTGCTGTTTCCATTGTTGAAGTATACTGCCAGAGAGAAATTGCAAAAACGACAAATGCCACTATGGCATTTACCAGTTTGTATTGTTTGTTCATGCAAAGAATTTTGCCAAAAATAAGAAAAATAAACCTATTAACACCTTGAGACAGATGTGAATTAATGCAAAAACGACACAGAATGACCCTCTAAAGTTAGTCCATGATTAATTATCTGATAGAAATTGAGTCAAGTTTATATTGAGATATCTTAAAAACAGTCTGTTCGTGCAGCATTTAGTAATCAAATATTGAAGAGCTGATTTCTTCGGGATCTTTAACCCTCAACCGACCTGAAAGTCTGAATTTATCCTTGATTTTATCCTTCATTTCCGGCAGCTTGCTTTCTTTCCATTTTTCGGCAGCATCATAAGACCTGAACAGACTGTAATTGTTTTTGCTTTTCAAACTCAAAAGTTCCACCTTGTTTGTATCTGCCGGCATTAGCCCTATATAATCCAAGTAATATTTTTTGTCTTTGGCAATAAAGCATTTGAAAAAATAAACCCAACCTGAATCGGACTTGGTGTGTACCATTACTTTTTCGAGGAAAATGACAGAGTCTTTGTCTTCTTTGTAATCATCACTTTTTAAATCAGACGTTGCTATATCGAGCTGGTTTAAGTATTGTTTTGGAAATGCTGAAAGCAGCTTATTGTCTTTCAATACGTCATACAATTCGTATCTGGTTTCCGTGTTTTTGGCAAAGTTGATTAAGCTGGTGTCTGCAAAAGGAATTTTGTTTTTTAACAGCACCGCATAGGTTTTAATCCTCGTTGGTTTGTCGTTTACAGCAACGAGTTTTTCAAAAAACGATTTCACATTGGCTTCCTTATAAAATGGAGCCAACATGGTGGCATAATCCAATAAATCGGACTTTTCTGAATAGGTTGATACACTTGATCCGTAACTATAATCATCCTCATCTTCTTCGTTAATATTTTTTTGAATCTGGTTTTTTTGTTCTTTAGAATTCAGTTTTTTCAACGTTTCATTGGCTTCTCTTAAGATATCATTTTTATAGCCGGAATAGGCTTCGGGTTTAATTGCATTACTATCAATTAATTCAACTAGTAAGTCATTTACTTCATCCTTATACTCATCATACTTTGTCAGCTTTAGTAATCCCGGATATAAAATGGCCGACAGCTTGAGTGTATCATATAAATCTGTAAAGAAATCAGACATTTCATCTTCATCAGACGGTATGGGTGCTTCATTTGTAAATATGCTGTCTATAAATTTAAACCCTTTACTGTTTTTTTGCAGTGCAATCGCATCCAATACGGCAAACTGCAAATTGCTGGTGTCACCACTTTGGGCATACATTTTTATCAATTTAGGAAGTACGCTTTTATCCTGAATCTTGCCGAATTTTATGATCAGGTCTTCTCTGTCAGCAACATTGTATTTGTAATAATTCGGACTTTCCAGGAAACGGATATAGTTAGCCGCATCATTTTTATCTTTAAATTTCATCACATCCAATGAGGCTATAGCTTCATCGCGCTTGCTGCTGTCTGCAGAGTTTAGGGCGTCAAAAAACATCGCAGACTTTGATGTGAGAGGACTATATCCCAGTAGCGTATCTTCAGGAGTAAATGAATCAAAAAAGGTTTTCACAAATTTACTTGGTCCGTCTATCGTATCAATAACTGATGCCATGTAGTACAAGTATGCTTTGCGTAATACTGTTTTCAGTAAAATGCCTCTGGTGCTATTGGTGTCGGTAAGCACATAATCAATGGTTGTTATCTGGTTTTGTTCTTTTTTAGAATAAGAAGATATTTTCAAACCGCATTTCTTCGTATAATAGTCAATGTCAGTATTCCAGAAACTGTCAATGTTTTGTATACTCAAATAATCGTGCAATTTTTCATACGTAATATCTATCTGTTCCTTAGTGGAAGGATTAAAATAGGTTTTGTTTATAATATTGCTTTCATACGGTTTGATTTCTTC
>CAYVGM010000132.1:0-7460 GCA_964451125.1 uncultured Chitinophagales bacterium | reverse complement strand
GATTTATTCTCCATATAATCTTGCCACTTCTACCTGAGCCAAGTGATGTTTTCCATGCCAGGCATACAAAGCGGTCATGTCTTTCAGACTCACTTTTTTATTTTGTACCGGATGAAAATAAGTGCGTTCAAAATCGTCAGGAGTCATGTTTTTCAAAATTGCAGACCAGCGTTTATGTACACCTTTCAAAATTTTTACGGAGTGTTTTAGTGGCAATTCAATATCATTAAGTTCTGCCCACATATTTTCATCATAAGGTTTTACGGTGGGATTATTTTCTGTTAAAGCAAGTTTTAGCCTGATATATGCGTTCATGTGACTATCTGCCAAATGATGAATGATTTGCTCTATCGTCCAACCTCCGTCTTTATAGGTTTTTTGCAAATCTTTCTTTTTGAGTTGCTTCATGGTTTTTTTGAGTTGCTTGCTGAAATCGGCTATATCATGTATACATGTTTTTATTATTTCATCACTAAATGGTACTGGAGTTTTGAATTTTCCAATGGGATAAATGTTTGCATTTCCTGTTGCCATAATCATATTTTTTAAAATTTAACTAATCCTTTCTCAATAAAATTATCATTTGCATAAATCAACATTCGATAATTTCCTTTTGCAATATTATCAAAATTCAGTACTTCGTTGTGTAACCCTTTTGTTATATTTCCAAGATTTACGTTTTTTATTTCACGACCAAGTTCATCTATTAACTTAACATAGACCTTTGAATTTTCGGTAAGGTTAAATTGAATTGACACTTTATCAATAAACGGATTGGGATAGGCACTCAGTACAATGATATTTTTAGCATGATTATTTGTTGCTGTAGTCAAATTTTGTCTTGGATTATCAGGAGCTTGATGATGGGTGGCATCTGTTTTCACGGTGGGCGCATTTGCTTTTTTCAGCCAACGGGTTAAAACATCAGTATACCAGCCTTGCTGAAAAGATGAATTGGGATTAATTTGTGTGACGGTAGGTACGGAATAATAATCGCCCTGCGCCTTTGCAACAGTTAAATCCAAAATACCATATCCTTTTAAATGCAAATCAACATACTTGATATGCGGCAATATCAATTTGATTAAATCATAAATACCGGAAGGCAAAGCTACCGGAGATGAAGGTGATGTTACGCTGGTGGTTACAAACTCTACACCAACAGAACCTGCTCCGGTGGCCGCATTATAAGTAGCAGGATTGTAGGGCAAGTCCATTGCCCAAGCCGTGTGAATATCGCCCGTTAAAACTATTACATTTTGAATATTGTTCTGCAAAATAAAATCATACAGTTTTTTGCGGTCAGCTGCATAGCCGTCCCATTGGTCATTGTTTAATACCAAACCAAAAGGGGTCAGGTTGCCCATCATCACTTGCTGCCCTAATATTTTCCATGTAGCAGTGGAGGTTTGAAGTTCATTTTTTAACCAGTTTAATTCTTCCGGTCCGAGAATATGCCGGGATGTATCATTAGGATTGCCACCTTGAAGGCTGCGATCAAACAATCGGGTGTCAAGCATGAATATATCGGCTAAACTGCCATAGCTTATTTTTCTGAAAATCCTGTTTTTGTTACCGGTTTCGGGCAGGCGGATAGGCAGCCATTCTTCATATGCTTGTTGTCCATAAGACTTTCGATTCACCCATAATCCTTCAGGCCCTTCTGTATGATTATCAGCGCCAAGCGTATAGGAATTATTAGCAGTTTCATGATCATCCCATACAGTGATAAATGGCATCTGCTGATGCAATTTGCGCAAGGCTGCATCTAATCTGTAGGTTGAATAACGCTGTCTGTAATCGGCTAATTTCGTAATTTCATAATTTGGCAATTGGTCATTTCGCACGCTGGCTATACTCGTTCCGTATTCATAAATATAATCCCCCAAATGTAGTACTGCATCCACATCATTGCGTTCGCGAATTCTGTCGTACACATTAAAATAGCCATATGGATAATTAGAACATGACACAAAAGCAAAACGCAATTGACTCATCCCGCCTGTGGGAGCAGTCTTCGTACGTCCTGTCAGGGAGTTTTTGCCTAATGCAGTAAATTCATAGAAATACCAAGTATTGGGTTGAAGTCCTTGAACGTCTATTTTAACAGTATAATCCATGGTACTGTCTGTTTGGAAAGTACCGGACTGGATGACTTGCGTAAAGTTGGTATCTAAAGCAATTTTCCAAGTTCCGGAAATCATTCCCGGTGCATCAGCAGTTACACGTGTCCAAAGTACAATAGCATTTGGTGTCGGGTCGCCAGAAGCTACGCCATGATAAAAGGGATAAAGCGAAGTATCTACCATAGAACGCAACGTACTGTTGCTAGGCAAAGTCTGTGCATTTAAATTTCTATAAGATAATAAAATCAGTATAAAGAATACCAGAAGTCTTGTCATAGTTCTTTTTGTACTAATTTAACTATTTTTTGTGCAATTACAAATTCTTAAGTGCATTTCTTAGAGAATAAACTAAAACCATCTTTATTTTTTAGGTTTACTTTTCATAATTTTATTCTTCCAAAAATTATTCAGATTTATTGATAAAAATCTTTTCGTGTGTAAGATTTTTTTTACTAACATTACAATATCAGATTTATGATAAGATGAGTGTAATTACAGAAAAAGAATTTAAGGCCTTGGTTACTTTATTGGATGATGATGACGATGAAGTATTTGCGCATGTATCAGATAAATTATTTTCTCTGGGCATCGAGGGTGTACCGATGTTAGAATCAGTTTGGGAAAATACGGGTAATGAAATTATCCAAAACAGATTAGAAGAACTCATACAAAAAATTCAGTTTTCTAATGTAAAAGATTTACTGCAAAAGTGGATTGCTGTTGGCAGTGAAGATTTACTGGAAGGTGCATTAATTATCAATAAATTTCAATACCCGGATCTGGATGAATTCAAAATTTTACAAAAACTGGAATCGCTGGCCAAAAATGTATGGATAGAACTGAATCCTGCCTTGAGTGCTTTGGAAGAAGTGCATGTCATCAATCATGTTTTTTTTCAGTTACACGGTTATTTCGGACAGCAAGTACAACAAAGCGATGCCGAACTGAATTTTATAAGTCAGGTGCTGGAAACTAAAAAAGGAAACTCGATAAGTTTGAGTATTTTGTATCTTATAATAGCTCAAAAAAATGACTTACCGGTTTATGGCATTAACTTGCCGTTTCATTTTATTATGTGCTATTGCAGAAAGCGATTATCGGAAGATGAACTTGCACAAAACGACAAAGAAAAATCCGTTCAATTTTATATCAATCCGTTAAGTAAAGGCATTTCATTTTCCAGAAGTGAGATTACCGCCTATCTTCAGCAGATGAACTTGAAGGCAGAAACAAAATACTATTCTCCATGCAGTAATAAAATGATTATTCGGGCTTTGATTTATAACTTACTCTCGTGTTACGACCAAAACGGAAATAAAGACAAAGCCAGACAACTGAAAGAATTGTTTGATTTATTTACAAACAATGATGACAATTCTACGAAATTCAATACTGATTATAATGAGGATATATTTTAAAGTTGCTTCTAATTTTATTTCATTTCAACGAACTTAAACTGTATTTTTTCTACTTTCAATTCGCTTTCAAACATAACCATCTGGCTTTGTTCTATTCCAATTTTAAATACGCATTCATTAGCAATTTCTTGGTCTAAGATAATGGCTTTATATTGCTGAATATATTGATACAGCCTGTTTAAGTGTATATAATCCGTATTTACCAAATAGTAAGCAAGTATCTTCTTTTCTATAATTTGTGCATGTTCTAATGTCAACTTTGCACATTCCTTATATGCTCCAATCAAACCTGATACGCCTAGTTTTGTACCTCCATAATAACGAACAATGATGACTAATAAATTTTTAAGTCTTTTAGAGTCTATTTGGCCTAGTATAGGTTTGCCGGCTGTTCCGCTTGGTTCTCCATCATCATTGCATCTGAAATTATGTTTATCCATGCCCAAGCGAAAGGCATAACAATGGTGAGTAGCTTTAGGATGCTGCAATTTCACCATTTCTATTTTTTCACGAATTTCATAATCCTGAGTTACCGGATAGGCATACCCGATAAACTTACTTGCTTTTTCTTTGTGTAGTATATTTTCAACAGCAGAAATGGTAGAGTAACTATCTACATTCATGATATAAAACTAAGCATTTAGTTTAAAAAATAAGCCGGACTTAATTGCCCGGCTTAGAATAAATTATATTAGATAAATTATTTTACAGCAAATGGATTAACTTGTGCATCCGCAGGTACAGTTCCGGTGAGTGAATTCAGGAATACCGCTATGCTTTTAATTTCATCATCTGTCAATGTTTTGTTTAATTGTGCTTTACCCATAATTGCAATTGCATCATACAGAGTGCTTACGCTACCATCATGAAAATAAGGAGCTGTTTTCGCAATATTTCTCAACGAAGGTACTTTAAATACATACAAATCAGCATCGTTTTTTGTAATAAGGATTTTACCTGAATCCACTTTAGCACTTTTAGTTAAATCCCAGTAATTGCCAAATAAGCCAAATTTTTGGAACATTTGACCACCAACGACTGCACCTGAGTGGCAAGTCGTACAACCAGATTTGATGAAAGTATTAAGACCGGCTTGTTCTTCGGAAGTTAGAGCATCTTTAGTGCCGTTCAGGTAATCATCAAATTTTGAAGGTGTAATCAATGTGCGCTCAAATGCTCCGATAGCCTTTTTCATATTTAAAAATGTAACAGCATTCTTTTCATTTGGAAAAGCAGCAGCAAACATCTTTTTATACGTATCTTCTTTACTAAGTCTGTTGACAACTTCTGTTTCAGATCCCATATGCATTTCCACCGGATTCATAATCGGCATGCCTGCTTGCTCTTCCACATCTTTAGCTCTTCCATCCCAAAACTGAGCAATATGTAATGCTGCATTTAATGTAGTTGGTGAGTTTCTGCCACCGTTTTCACCATCATCACCAACAGAAAATGCTGTTTTGTCTGCACCAAAAGCAGCTAAATTGTGACAACTGTTGCACGAATTATTTCCTTTATTTGAAAGTTTTGTATCATAATACAACATTTTGCCCAATGCTACCTTCTCAGGCGTAACAGGGTTATCTGGGTTGTCAGCTTGTTTAGGTAGTGGTTGAAAAACTGCTTTAGCTGTCGTAAATACATCCGCAGTATCAGTTTCAGTTCCCTTGTCCGTATTTTTTGGTTTACAACCTGACATAAATAATATTGCACTTGCCAAAATTAGAAGAGCATTAAATCGAATTAAGTGGATCATAAAAAAGTTAATTTAATTGTTAAAATTAACCCGTTTACCCCAAAAAAAACAATGATATTTGTCATTGATTTAAATCAATCAACTTAAAAGTTTTATAAAAAACATAAAATATAATAATAGTATATTAAATATATTAAATATGTTGCGATGGGTGATTAGCAATCTTCACTTTTATTAACTTTTACATAACTTTTATGACAAAAAAATATTTTCAACATGCTTTTTTGAATCGAACTTAATTTGTATATTTGCACTCCGAAAATAGAGATTTTATGCGTATTCGGGTTTAAGTTCTTGAAAATCAAATAGATAATATGCCAGTGTAGCTCAGTTGGCCAGAGCAGCTGATTTGTAATCAGCGGGTCGGGGGTTCGAATCCCTCCACTGGCTCCATTCTCCTGCTTTTTTCTTGTTAGAACATTGCTGAGAAAGGGGCAGTTACCAGAGTGGCCAAATGGGGCAGACTGTAAATCTGCTGGTTTTTACCTTCGGTGGTTCGAATCCATCACTGCCCACAAGAGTTCTTTATATGAATTTCAACTAATGCGGAAGTAGCTCAGCTGGTAGAGCGACAGCCTTCCAAGCTGTAGGTCGCGGGTTCGAACCTCGTCTTCCGCTCTAAAAAAAGTGTTGATGTTGATGAAATGGATTTGTGTTGAGCTTCCCGATACACCACCCGCTTTCAACAATCTATCGCCGATGTAGCTCAGTGGTAGAGCACTTCCTTGGTAAGGAAGAGGTCGCGGGTTCAATTCCCTTCATCGGCTCTGCTTTTTATGTTGATTTCATTTTAAGATTCATTCAAATTAACTTTTTAAACAAATATTAAAAAAACAAGTCATGGCTAAAGAAAAATTCGTTAAAGACAAACCGCATGTAAATATCGGTACCATCGGTCACGTTGACCACGGAAAAACTACTTTAACAGCTGCTATCACATCTGTTCTTGCTAAAAAAGGTTTGGCAGAAAAAAAAGATTATGATTCAATTGACGCCGCTCCGGAAGAAAAGGAGAGAGGTATCACCATTAATACAGCTCACGTTGAATATCAAACTGACGCTCGTCACTATGCTCACGTTGACTGTCCGGGACATGCCGACTATATCAAAAACATGATTACAGGTGCTGCTCAAATGGACGGCGCTATCTTAGTTGTTGCTGCTACAGACGGACCAATGCCTCAAACTAAAGAGCATATCCTTTTGGCTGCTCAAGTTGGTGTTCCTCGTATGGTGGTTTATATGAACAAAGAAGATTTAGTTGACGATCCGGAATTATTGGAATTAGTTGAAATGGACATCCGCGAAGAATTAACTCGTCGTGGTTATGACGGAGACAATACTCCAATTATCAAAGGTTCTGCATTAAAAGCATTACAAGAAGATGCTAAAGGTGTTGAGTCTATCAATGAATTGATGAAAGCAGTAGATGAGTGGATTCCACTTCCTCCACGTCCAATTGATCAACCATTCTTGATGCCGGTAGAAGACGTATTCTCTATCACAGGTCGTGGTACAGTAGCTACAGGTCGTATCGAAAGAGGTGTGGTTAAAACAGGTGAGCCGGTAGAAATTATCGGTCTTCAAGAAAAATCAATGACTTCAACTTGTACTGGTGTTGAGATGTTCCGTAAAATTTTGGACATTGGTGAAGCCGGTGAAAACGTAGGTTTATTATTGCGTGGTGTTGAGAAAAACGATATCCGTCGTGGTATGGTAATCTGTAAACCGGGTTCTGTTACACCGCATACAGAATTCAAATGCGAAGTTTACGTATTGAGCAAAGAAGAAGGTGGTCGTCATACTCCTTTCTTTAACAAATACCGTCCACAGTTTTATTTTAGAACGACAGACGTTACAGGTGAAATCACAATGCCGGAAGGAGTAGAAATGATTATGCCTGGTGATAACGTTACACTTACTGTTAAATTGATCTATCCTATCGCAATGGAAAGAGGTTTGAAATTTGCGATTCGTGAAGGTGGTAGAACAGTTGGTGCAGGTCAAGTAACTGAAATTATAAAATAAGATGTATATCCGTCATTAGTCATTAGTCATTGCGATTATTGACTAATGACTATTTAGACGGGTGTAGTTCAAGGGTAGAATAGCGGTCTCCAAAACCGTTGATGGGAGTTCGAATCTCTCCACCCGTGCAAA
>CAYVGM010000131.1:0-7516 GCA_964451125.1 uncultured Chitinophagales bacterium | reverse complement strand
AAATATCCTGAAATGGGCAACATCTTATATGCTTACGAAGGATTTAATGTACCAATATTATTTACGCCAAAAGGGCTCATATTTCTGCATCGCAAAATAAAAAAACCTGCTCTGTCAGAACAGGAAAGAGAAGAACGGGAAAAGAAAAAAAAGAAAAAAGAAGAAGAAATTGAAGAATTAAAAGTTGTCGACCGTTCCATATCCATGGAATGGATAAATGCAAATCCTAATGTTCAGATTGCTGTATCAGATAAAACTGAAGAATATCATACTTATGGCTTTATTCAAAAAAAAGCAAATGCATACAGAAAAATTATTTACAAAAATCTGTATGCTGGAATTGATATAGTTTATACATTTTTAAATGACAATAAAACAGGATTTGAGTTTAGTATAATTGCAAAACCAAATGCCGACATTAATAACATTAAAATTCATTATGGCGGTGATATTAAAAAACTAAAACAAGACGAAAAAGGAAATTTAATATTAAAATCAGATGCAGGTACAACATTAATTTCTATTCCAATAACTTATTATAGTGACCATTTGGCTACTGAAAAAGATTCCTTGACGTATATTAAATCTACTTACAAAATAAAAGGTCGTGATCTTAATTTCTATTTACCAGATGGATACGACAATACAAAAAGTATCGTGATAGATCCTTTTGTTTCAGGTACCGGAACACTTATTGGAACTGGCATAAATGCTGGCGTTGCCAAAGATGTAGATTATGATTATGCAGGAAATGTGTATGTTACTGGTGGCGGTAACGGCTCTGTTTATAAACTTGCAAAATTTGATGCAAATGGAGTTTTACAATGGACATTTAGCGGTGCATTAACAATTCCAGCATGGAACTTTGGTACCATCTACGGTGGCTGGGTGGTTGAAAAAACTACAGGCAACATCTATCTTGGTCAGGGCTTTGCACCAAATGGCGGACATCGTGTCATTAGAATTAATACAATTGGTATCTATGACAATTTCATAACAACTGCAAATCCAAGTTTTCTTGAAAACTGGAAAATGTATTGGAATTGTAACAACGGCTCACCACAATTATTCATTGCTGGTGGTGGAACCAATTCAAATATAAACTTCGGTATTGTTGCACCACCTTCTACAACTGTATCGTCCTTAAATGTAACAGGCATTCCATATGGTGCCAATGGTTGGGCTCAAGATATTGCTGATGTGATTATTGATCCGGCAACAAATGACTTATATACGATATATGGTTCTTTGTACGGCACTCCAACTTTATCAAATCAGATTTACAAAAATACAACTCCATATAGTGGTGCATCGGTTGCGTGGAATGTTTACTCTGGTTTTACTACCGTACAGGAAATTGCTAATAGACCTTATTTTGTTGATTATCCTTACACAGATAATTCAGGAAATATCTTTGCCATTAACTCTAATTATTTATTTTATTGGGATGGTAAAAATTTAGAAGCCATTAATAAGGCAAGTGGTGCGGTTGTAGGTACGCCACTTACTATTGCTGCAAATACAGCACTGATGTCTGGTGGAATTATTGCAGATGAATGCAATAATATTTTTATTGGCTCAACAAATGGAACTATTAAAGTATATGCTTTTGATGGAAATTCTTTTAATGATGCTTCAAAACCAGACATACTAATTCCCGGATTTAATTCTAGTTCTGTTTATGATTTAGCATATTATGAATCTCAAAAAACATTGTACGCCTCTGGTAATGGCTTTGTAGCATCTTTTGATGTAAGCAATTACAATTGTACACCCAATCTTTTTAACCTTAGCATTAACTCAAGTTGTGGCACATTATCTGCAACTACAACTATATCACCAACGCCTCCTACTGGCTCTATTGTAACTTATATCTTATTTAATGGAACGACGCAAATTACCAGCAATACAACAGGTGTCTTTACATCTTTAACGCCAAATACTACTTATACAGTTAAGGCAATTGTCAATCAGATATGCAGTGGCACAATTACAACAAAAACATTTATTTTACCTGGTCCAACTATTACCACAACTATTACCAATGCATCCTGTAAAAATAGCAATGGCACAGTTTTAATTTCCGCATCAGGTGGTACTGCTCCTTATACATATAGTAAAGATGGCATTACGTTTCAATCTGATAGTTTGTTATCTGGTTTAACTGCTGGATTATACAACGTTACTGTTAAAGATTTAAATGGCTGTAGTAATACAACAACCGTCAATGTTTTAAGTTCAAATGGGCCTTCGCTAACCTATACTAAAACAGATGCAGTTTGTGGAAGCAATATAGGAACAATAACCGCAAATGGTGTAGGTATAAATACTCCATTAACTTATAGTATTAATGGCACCACTTTTCAAACCAATAATTTTTTTACAGGAGTGTTAGCAGGCACTTACACACTCATAGTGAAAGATACAACAGGTTGTACGAATGTACAAAGAGTAATTATTAAAGATGCTCCTGGCCCAACAGTAACTGCTGTCCCAACTACCACCTTTTGCAATACCAACAATGGAAGTATTACAGCAATGGCTACTGGTGGTACTGCTCCTTTAGAATATAGCATTAACGCAAACACTTACCAAAGCAGCAATATATTTAATGCACTTGCACCAGGTACTTATACTGTTACTGTTAGAGATTCTAATCATTGTTTAAATACTGCAACAGCAGTTGTAGCAAATTCTGCAGCTCCAACAGTTACTGCTACTACTGTTACTGCATCATGCTCAAATGCAAATGGTAGTATAACCGCCAATGGTACTGGTGGTGTTGCACCATTACAATACAGTATTAACGGAACAACTTTTCAAACAAGTAATTTCTTTTTTGGGTTGACATCTGGTGTTTATGTAGTAACGGTGAAAGATGCAAAAAACTGTACGAATACCGCTTCTGTAACCGTAAATAGTACAGGTGGACCACAAGTAACTGCAACATCAACTGCTTCTGCTTGTAGTGGAAACACCGGAACTATTACAGCATCAGGCAGTGGTGGAAGTGGGGCATTACAATACAGTATTAATGGAATTACATTCCAAAGTGGCACCTCTTTTACTGGCCTTGCACCTAATAGTTATACATTATTAGTTAGAGATATAAATGGTTGTATTGGTGCAACTATTATTACTGTTCCCAGTTCAACAGCTCCAACAGTTAATACCGTTGTGACACCTACTACATGTAATGCAAGTGACGGCATCATTACCGTAAACGGTACTGGCGGTACACCTCCATATACATATAGTTTAAATGGTAGCGCATTTGGTGGTAGCAATATATTTTCAAGTCTAGGAACAGGTAACTATACAATAACAATAAAAGATTTAAATGGTTGCACCAATACAACAAGTTCAATAGTTACAAATATTGCTGGTTTATCAATTACCGCAAGTGTAATTGCTACATCTTGTTCATCTAACAACGGCAGCATAACTGCAAATGGTGTTGGTGGTGCAGGTGTGCTTCAATATAGTATTAATGGAACAGTATATCAAACAAGTAATGTATTTAATTCTTTGTCCAGCGGTAATTACACAGTATATGTTAAAGATGCTAACGGTTGTATTTCTACAACAAAAGTAACAATCAGTACATTGTTGGCACCAACATTATCTGTCACTTCTACCGATGCAAATTGCACAGCCAGCAACGGTACTATAACTGCTGTTGGCAGCGGTGGAACTCCACCATTGCAATATAGTATTAATGGTGTTACTTATCAAAGCAGTGGCAATTTTACTAATATAGGCGCAGGTACTTATACTGTATATTTAAAAGATGGAGCAAATTGTATTATTACTACTTCTGTGACAATTTTAACCAGTGGTGCTGGTCCAGGCATTACAAGTTTTACTGTACGTACTAAATTCTATCCATGTAATGGTGATGTAACAGGTAGTATTACCAATCCACGTGTAAACGGGGCCAACTGTGGTACTTGCACATTCAGCCTAGATGGTGCGCCATTTATTGCAAATGCAACTCAATTATATCCTAGTGTTGCGCCTGGCAACCACACTATCACAGCAAAAGATGCAAATGGCTGCACAAAAACGATAGCAGTCACGTTGAGTGCTACACCCGTTTCTACTGCTACAGCAATTGTTACAGGCACAGCTTGTAATACTTCAAATGGTACAATCAAAATCACAGGCATTGGACCAAATACTCCATATCATGCAAGCATTACAGGAATTAGTGGACCTTGGATTACTTTCGATCCAAATTATTCTTTTACTGGATTAGCTCCAGGTACTTACGAAATCATCTTGGCTGATGATGCAAGCTTTGATATTGGGCCACCTTTAATACCTGGTGGTTGTTTAGATACAATTACAGTAATCGTTCCAGCTATTGGAGGTCCTGTTATTAGCTCAGTTATCAAAACAAATGGATCATGTCATCTAGATGATGGTACGCTAACGATTCACGCCAATGGCGGTACCGGCATCTTAACGTATATACTGAATGGCAGTATCGCTCAATCAGACAGTATTTTTACCAATTTGTCAACTGGAGTTTATCAAATTGATGTAGTGGATGAAGATGGTTGTATGAATACTAGATATGATACAATAATCAATCCGGATGGGCCAAGTGTTACTGCTATACAAACGCCAACATCATGTGGACTTTCAAATGGTATAATTACTGCAAGTGGTATAGGAGGAACTGCTCCGTTACAATATAGTTTAAATGGTACCGTATTTCAGAACAGCAATGTATTTTCAGGGTTATCTACAGGAACATATACTGTTTGGATAGCAGATTTATCTTCTTGTATTTCTACTACAATTGTAAGTATTTCAAGTACGCCAAAACCTACAGTAACTGCATATATGGTTGCTGCTTCTTGCAATAGTAGTAATGGTGTAATTATTGCAAATGGTGCCAGTGGTACTCAACCATACCAGTATAGTATTAACGGTACTGTTTTTCAGAGCAGTAATACTTTTACTGGTTTAGATGCAGGCAATTATACCATTACCATAAAAGATTCAAAAGGCTGTCTAAATTCTACCACTATTTCTGTCGGTAATATTGCAGCACCAACAATTACTTTGGTACAAACTCCAGCAACTTGTTTTAATGCGAATGGTAGTATTACGGCCACTGGTTCTGGCGGTGTGGCACCGTTACAATATTCATTAAACAATGACACTTCTTTCCAAGTTGGAAATGTTTTTAATGGTCTTTCAGCTGGCTCATATACCGTTTATATTAAAGATGCAAATGGATGTCAGAGTTCTAAAAGTATTTTGGTTACCAGTCCAAATGTGCCACAAACATTAACTGCTACAGTAACTAATGCTACTTGTGGAAGTAATAATGGTAGTGTCGTGGCTTCAGCTACAGGTGGAACAGGAGTTCTACAATACAGTCTTAACGGATCGGCTTTTCAAACAAGTATATCTTTTACTTTATTAGGTGCAGGGACTTATCCTTTAATAGTGAAGGATTTAAATAATTGTCAAAAAACAATAAACGTAACCGTAGCTAATCTGGCATCGCCAACAATTTCTGCCATTCCTACCTTGTCATCGTGTTTTGCAAATGACGGTACTATTACTGCGATTGGTGTTGGTGGAACAGGTGCGCTTACTTATAGTAAAAACGGCATTACTTTTCAAAGCAGTCCTATATTTACAAATCTTGCACCAGGCACATATACCATTACAGTAAAAGACTCTAAAAATTGTATTGCCACTGCAACCAATATTGTAGTTGGGCATGTTGCAGGACCAACAGTAACTGCTTTTGATTCAGTTTCTGTTTGTGGTGAAAATATTGTTGCTATCCCAAGCAATGGTACTTCTCCGTTTCATTTTAGCTTAAACGATTCTGCTTATCAGAATAGCAATATTTTCAGTTGCCATGACCCAGGACTTTATGAAGTAAAAGTAGTAGATGCTAATGGATGTAAAGATTCATTTTTATTGAATATTCCAATTAGACTTCCAATTGAGTTAGTTATATTTACAGGGCACACTGAAAATAAATTTAATATTTTAGATTGGAAAACAGCATCTGAAATAAATAACGCATACTTCATTTTAGAGAAATCGCACGATGGAATTAATTTTGATTCGCTGGCAAAAATTGATGGAGCCGGCAACAGTAACACTGTATTAAATTATACATACACAGATAAGTTTCCATTTTATGGAAATAATTATTATCGACTAAAACAAACTGACTTTAACGGAACGTATCGATACTCAAACATTATTTTATTACATTCAAAAAATAATTTTCTCTATAATTATATCTATTTGCCCAACTCAAACGAATTGGAAGTAATACTAAATAATACGGGAAACAAAACGATAGAGTTGATAGATAATATTGGCAGAAAAATAATTAGTACCAACACGACAGAAAATAAAATTAAAATAAATACCACAAAACTGGCAAAAGCTGTTTACTACTTGTCCATAAAATCTGAAGGTATTTCAGAAATATTTAAAGTGGAAATTTATTAAACACCACATTATATTAACTTTTTCAAAAACTTATGTAATATTTTTTTTACTGTCAATTATTATAATTTAAGAGTCCTATTTGGCAATCTGTCTAAAAACAGCAGCAAACTCAAATTTGTATAGACTGCATATACTCTTAAGATGCCATACTCCAAATAATATAACAAAGAAAACAACAACAATCTAAAGCTGCATAAATAAAACGCATTTGAAAACGAAAGTATGATAAATGTATATTTTATAATTAATAACTTGAGTTCGGGTTAAGAAAATTAAGGTGAAAAAAATAATTGATTTCTCATTTTTTCTTCCAACTTAACAAGGAGGAGGAATTAAAAGGAGGTGGTTCTATGTAAAAAATCAACTATTTTTTAATTGAAACGCTTATCCAGAACTCAGGTTAATAACGATTTTATGTCATAGAACCTATTTTGGAAATATCTTATACAATATATCGTTTTTTTAAGATTTACGTTTTGTGATAAAGTAAAAACAGAAATCGAGTTTGGATTTTATATAAAACTAAGTAAAAAGCCAGCTTAAAAAATTAATAAATCGTTTTTGATACTTACAAAAATTATACAAAGTGTAATCAATCTGTATGAAAATAAAACTGCCTCAAAGATAAATCTGAGGCAGTCTCTTATTTTTATTGCTTAATTATCCCAATTGCTCGTTTCCTTCGCCGTACCATTTTACTTTTCTGGACAGGTACATGACTACTGCCAAAACGGTGAATAAGCCGATACTTCCCAATAATAAGGCGTAATCTTCGGAACGCAAAATCACGAATAAAAAGCCGTAGAGGATTATCAAAATTCCACACAATACGGCTACCAGTTTGTTTTCTTTAAAGATAGTCATCGAATATAAGCTGATTAAACAAATGATTGCAATACTTGAGATGATATATGCCCAGGTAAATCCTAATTGTTCAGAAATAGACAACAGTAAGGTGTAAAATATGACCAATGCCAAACCGATTAACAAATATTGTACAGGATGTATCTTGTAGCCGTTT
>CAYVGM010000130.1:0-7528 GCA_964451125.1 uncultured Chitinophagales bacterium | reverse complement strand
GACAGAAACAGAACTTCTCCTTTTGCATTTACCGGAAACAAATTTGAGTTCAGAGCCGTGGGTTCTTCTGCCAATTGCGCATTGCCTATGACGGTATTAAATACGATTGTAGCAGAGCAATTGAAAAAATTCAAAGCAGAAGTAGATGGTTATATTAAAGACGGCGATTATAAAGATGTGGCGATTTTGAAAGTATTGCGCAAAACCATTAAAGAATCGAAAAAAATCATGTTTGAAGGCGATAATTACAGTGATGACTGGCATAAAGAAGCTAAAAAACGTGGGTTAAGCAATAATCATAATACACCTTTGGCATTAGAAGCATTAGTTTCTGAAAAATCTATGAAATTATTTGAAGAAAATGGCATTTACAGCCATAGAGAACTAGAAGCTCGTTACGAAATTGCTTTGGAAAACTATGTGAAAGCTTTGCAAATAGAATCTCGTGTTTTGGGCGAAATCGTAACTAATCAAATCGTGCCGGCTTGCATTGAGTATCAGAATAAATTGATAACCAATATCAAAGGCTTAAAAGAAATAGGCTTGGATGCCAAATTATTTGCTTCGCAAAAAAACATTCTGACACAAGTAAGTGAGAATTTGGAGAAAATATTACAGCTTGAAAACGAAATGTTTGATTTACGTGTAAAAGGCAATGACTTGAATACAGCCAAAAAACAAGCGGCTTTGTATTGCGATAAAATAAAGCCACTCATGGACGAAATCAGAACGCTAACAGATACATTAGAGAATTTAGTAGATGATGAATTATGGCCATTGCCAAAATACAGAGAAATGTTGTTTAGCAAATAATACTTAAAACGTCGTGAAAGCGACGTTTTTTATTTTAGTTTTCTTTAAATTTATGGAATGAAAATTTTCGCCCGCTTCTTATATATTTTTGTTTCTTCGCTTGCCTTGTACGCCTGTTCTTCTACAGCTAAAATTAAAGACGGAACTACTGCATACAATTTAAAAAAATATACACTGGCTGACGATATGCTGGAAAAAGATTTTAACAACACAAAAGATGTTACAGATAAATCTAAAATTGCTTATCGAATAGCCAAATCTTATGATAACCAGCTGAAATTTAATGAGGCTGAAGAATGGTACAAAAAGATTTATGATATGCGTGTGTTGGATAATTCGGTCATGTTGTACATCAATGCTTTGAAACGCAATGAGAAATATGAACAAGCCTATACCACCTTAAACGATTATCTAAATGCCAACAAAACGGAAAAATTTCGATTAGGAAATGAACTTGATTTTTTACAGGAAACCGTAAAACAACTTAAAAAGCCAAATTATGTTACTATAAAAAATCTGGATATCAACACACCGAGCATTGATTTTTCGCCATTTATAAAAGGCAATACACTTTATTTTTCTTCTACCCAAAATATTAAAAACAACATAAAAGACGATTGGACAGGAGAGGGCTTCTCTGATATTTATACCGCACAAAAAACTGGCGAAACTAATTTTCAGAATGCACAGCCTTTAGACGGAAAGATAAATACTGCTTATCACGAATCGAGTTTTGTTATATCAAAAGATGGCAAGACAGCATTTTTCACTCGTTGCGGTAACGGCGAAAAAAATAAAGACCAATATTGTCATATTTACAGAGTAACCAAGAATATTGATGATACCTGGAGCGAACCGGAGCGGTTGAAGTTTTTTGCTGATACAGTAAATGAAGGGCATCCATATTTGACACCGGATGAAAGCGAACTTTATTTTTCAGCGGATTACCCCGGTGGTTATGGGGGCAAAGATATTTATTCAGCTAAGAAAAATATAGCCGGAGATTTTGAGAATCCTGTAAATGCTGGCTCGAAAGTAAATGGTACAGGCGATGAACTCTTCCCAACTTTTGATGAAAAAGGAACCTTGTATTTTTCTTCTACCAACAAACCCAATCAATACGGCGGATTGGATATTTACTCGGCTACAAAAGAAGGAAAACTTTATACCAATATAAAAAATTTAGGATGGGGATTAAATAGCGGAGCGGATGAAATGAGTTTTATTCCACAGAAATCTAAAGATGATTCGGTGCTGATTTCCGGATATTTAGTGAGCAATCGCAAAGGTGGAAAAGGCTTGGATGATATTTATTATGTAGAAAAGCGTATGGCACCAAAAGAAAAATTACCACCTCCGGTGTATGTGTTGCGTGGTACGGTGCAAGAAAACAGTTATGAATTTGAAAATAATCCCAATTCTAAAGTGTTAGGGGTAAAACCCATTGAAAATGCAATTGTAAAATTACCGGAATCTAAAAAGACAAATACAGAAGGAAAGTTTGAATACTGGATGAAACAAAAGCAAAACTTCACCTACGAGGTGGGCAAAGAAGGCTATCTGAGCCGTGATGTGCAGGTAAATATGGACAATATACAAGCTAATGACGGTGATACAATTGTTATCAATCAGACGATTTTGCTTTCTAAAATTTATAAAAATGTCGAGATTTTGTTGAATAATATTTATTACGATTACGACAAATGGAATATCCGCAAAGATGCTGCACAAAGCCTGGATACACTTGTGGATATTTTACAAAAAAACCCGACTATAAAAATTGAACTGGCATCTCATACCGACTGCCGCGGTTCGGATTCGTATAATCAAACCTTATCTCAAAAACGTGCAGAAAGCGTTGTAGCGTATTTAATTGAAAAAGGGATAGATAAGAACCGACTGACAGCTAAAGGATATGGCGAATCTGTACCTGTAGAAAAGTGTGAATGTACAACATGTTCGGAAGAACAACACCAGCGAAACAGAAGAACAACATTTAAAATTCTAAGCGAATAAATTTATGTCAAATTCACTTTTTAATCCTGCTGATCAGAATGAAATTTTTGCAAGATTAAACCGGCTAAATGCCAATTCAACCCGAAAATGGGGTAAAATGTCAGTTTCGCAAATGCTGAAACACATGGAAATTGCATTTTCCGTTCCGATAAATAAAATACAACTGCCTAAAGACAAATTGTATTATCTGGCGGCCAATCCGGTTGCCCGTTTTTTTATGATAAAAATGTCGAGTAAATGGCCAAAAAATATGGCAACTGTTGAAGATTATAAAGTGAAAACCGATCCGGATTTTACACAAGCCAAAGCCGATTTTTTGAAAATATATCAAGAATTTTTAACAGCTTCTGACTTTTCAGGCTGTCATCCTGCATTTGGCGTCATGGATAAAGACATGTGGGGCATTGCCATGTACACACATTTAAACCATCATTTAGAGCAATTTGGCGCATAATGGAAAATCAAAAAAGATATGACCTGCGAGGTGTTTCTGCTACAAAAGATGATGTACATGCTGCCATAAAGAATGCTGACAAAGGGCTTTTCCCAAAAGCATTTTGCAAAATATTTCCCGATTTTTTAGGTAAGGATGAAGCCTTCTGCAATATCATTCATGCTGACGGTGCCGGTACAAAATCAGTGTTAGCGTATTTGTACTGGAAAGAAACGGGCGATTTGTCGGTTTGGAAAGGCATAGCACAAGATGCCATCGTGATGAATACGGACGATTTAATATGTGTAGGTGCGACTTCCGATTTTCTGTTATCTTCCATTATCAACCGAAATAAGCATTTAATTCCGGGTGAAGTCATTAAAGCCATTATTGACGGAACGAATGAAATTGTCGAATTATTTCATCAAAACGGAATAGAAATACATGCTATGGGTGGTGAAACTGCTGATTTAGGTGATAGTGTAAAAACCATTGTGGTTGACGCAGTTATGACATGCAGAATGAAAAAAAGTGAGGTGATTTCCAATGAAAAAATAAAGGCAGGAAATGTCATCGTGGGTTTGTGTTCTTATGGACAAGCAACCTATGAAACGGAATACAACGGAGGCATGGGCAGCAATGGGCTCACTTCAGCCCGACATGATGTTTTTTCAAAAATTTATGCAGAAAAATATCCGGAAGCCTTTGACAGCGAAACACCTTATGACTTAGTTTACAGTGGTTCAAAATTGCTGACTGATGAAATTGAGGGTAGTCAATTGGATGCAGGAAAATTAGTACTTTCACCAACAAGGACTTATGCCCCTGTAATTAAACAAATAATTAAAGAAATAGGAGCGGAGCAAATCAACGGAATGATACATTGCAGCGGAGGCGCACAAACTAAAATTTTGCATTATATCGACCATTTGCACATTATAAAAGACAATTTATTTGATATTCCGCCACTTTTCAAAATGATACAGGAAGAAAGCAATACGGATTGGAAAGAAATGTATCAGGTGTTTAATTGCGGGCACCGCATGGAATTGTATGTGAATGAAAAATTTGCAGATACTATCATCCGTATTTCCAATTCACTTAATATTCCGGCACAAATAATCGGCAGGGTAGAAGATGCTGCCACAAAACAAGTTAGTATAAAAAGCAAATATGGCGAGTTTGTTTATAATTAATGCAGATAAACAAGAATATTAATGCCAAATGCATATTTCAGCTTTAAGCAATTTACTGTCTTTCATGATAAATGTGCGCTAAAAGTTTGCACAGATTCTTGTTTGTTTGGTGCTTGGGCAGTAGATTATTCCAATGAGGCACATAGTGTTTTAGATATTGGCAGTGGCAGCGGATTATTAAGCCTGATATTAGCTCAACAAACTAATGCTGAAATCACAGGAGTTGAGCTTGATGAAAGTTCTTTTCTACAGGCTCTGGAAAATATTAAACAATCACCTTGGCCGGATAAAATTAAGTTGATTCATGCAGATTGCAGAAACTATTTTCCGGCAGAAAAATTTGATTTTATCATTTGCAACCCGCCTTTTTATGAGCAAATGCTGTCATCTGAAAAAAAAAACGAGAAGCAAGCAAAACATGATGCCACCTTATTGCTAAGTGATTTAATCTCAATCTTCAACAGATTACTTTCTCCTAAAGGCAAGCTGGCTATTTTATTTCCATATTACAGAAAAGTAGAATTGCTGAAAGCAATGAGTATGAACGGCTATTATTTACATGCAGGTTTGGATATCCGTCCTGCGCCACAGAAAGACAATTTCCGGTTTGCCGCAATTTTTAATCGCACTAAATCTGTTGATTCAACAGAAATTGCTATTACTATAAAGGACGAACTGCAATATTATACACCTGAATTCAAAGCCTTGTTGAAAGATTATTATCTCTATCTCTGAAAAATAAAAATCATAGATTATCTTCGCCAAAAAATCAGAAAAATGAAAGTATTGATATTAATGGGCTCATCGAGTGATGAAACGGTTATGCAGGAAAGCGTAAACTATCTGAATTGGTTTGGTATAGCAAACGAAATGCATGTTGCTTCCGCTCATCGCGATCCGCATAAAGTAGTTGAATTGACGACTGCTGCTCAAGAAAACGGATTTGCTTGCATAATTGCTGCTGCAGGCATGGCGGCTGCTTTGCCTGGCGTGGTAGCAGCACATACTTCACTTCCTGTTATTGGAGTACCGTTAGAAGGCGGTTTGCCCGGTGGTATAGATGCACTTTATTCCATTGTGCAAATGCCTGCAGGGCTACCGGTAGCTACTGTGGCTGTAGGCAAAACAGGTGCACGAAATGCCGCAGTGCTGGCGGCAAGAATTATTGCACTTCAAGATAAAAATACAGCTAGTAAATTAGAAGAATTTAAAGCAAAAGGGTATAAGCTGTAATTCAGGATTCAATTGTTGTTTATGAATGTTTATTTAATAGGTGTTATTTATTAAAATAAAATATTGATTCTTCAAGTTAGGCAAGATTAAATTCCAGCACAATAACCTGAAAAAATATTGTAAATTTGCACTATGCAATTTGTTATAGAAATCAACGTAATGCCACTTAGAGAGCTTTTGGATCCGCAGGGTAAAGCCGTAGAACATAGTCTGCATAATTTGGGATTTGCTGCCGATCATGTGCGTATCGGTAAGCATATCACCATGAAATTAGAAGCAGCTAACAAAGAGGAGGCACAGCAACTGGCAGATGATGCATGTAAAAAGATGTTGCACAATCCCGTTATGGAATACTATGAGTTTATAGTACACGAATAAGCCGTAAATTTAGGTTTCCTTGCAGTTTTAAACACAAATCAAAATTTTTTAGATTTTTTTCTAATCAGGTATTGACATTTTCTTAAATATGTTGTACATTTGAGATATGTTATGCTATTTATGCCTATGAAAAGACTATTTACACTTTTATTATTAGTAAGCACCTTTTTAATTTCCGGGAAGGTACATGCAGTTTCAGGCTGGTATGAAATTTCATCCTATTATGGTGATAAAGATGCCGTGAAAATATTTCCTAATCCGATGGTAACTGATGCAACTATTCGAGTGAGTGATGATATTGATATGGAAAATACAAAAGTCAGCATCTCTTTTTACAATATGGTAGGTTCTGAAGTATTCAGAATTAATCAGCTAAAATCGAATGATATTAAGATATTGAAAGACAATTTTAAAAACAGCGGTATGTATTTTTATCAGCTTAGAGTAGATGATAAGATAGTTACCACTGGTCGAATTACAGTTCGTTAACCAATTACTAATTTTAAACTATAAGAAATCCCGCCTATTAAGTCGGGATTTTTATTGTTTGTTCTATGGCTTAACACGGAAATTAAATTTTACCCGTACTACTCTACAATAAATTAGATGCAAAAAGTAATAATTTAAATATTTACAAATATTAAATATATTTCCTAAATGAGTGAAGTTGTGCATCTGTCCGATAGGGGTGGAACAGCTACCGATATTGCCTGCTGATTTTCATTACCAAAATTTCCACCAAGGTTTTGTATTGTCAATTGCGTTTGCATTTTCTTCTTTTTCTGCATTCATTCTTGTTGTCTTTTGTGAAACTTTACCATATTTATATCCTGTCAATGTTGTGTCAAAAAGCAAATCGTCTGCGCTGTCAAGTTCTTCGTCAAAATATCTCTTACAAACCGAAAAGACAAAATTTTCGCCTACTTGGTCTTTGTTAAATGGTTCGTCAGGAAAGTCGTCTAATAAGTAAATTCTATTTCCATTTTCGTCAATTTTAGATTTGCTTAAAAGTTCTTTTCCTCTTCAAGCGGTTGTCCAAGTTCTACAAAAGTTCCATCGTCTGCACTACCTGCTCTTGCTCTAATTTTCTGTCCGTTTTTTGTAACTGAATAACCCCATAAGTTTACAACACTTGCCTCGTCCTGAAATCAGTTGACTTATTTTATCGTTATCCACAGAGGGATAAGTTGACTGTATTTTGCGATATGTTTTAATTTTTGTTATTTATGCCTGCTGATACTATGTTCGTGGCTGGTATTTTTTATCCATTTCTGTCCAACAAATTTATTCAATGTTTTTTGACCCCACAATAGCGTTATTAAACCTGCGATAATAATTATAACTAAATAATGAATACTTGGATAGTTTACTAATGGATTATTTTGTCCGTCAGTTGGAAACAATACTCGTCCTGTGTTGTATAAACAATGTAACAATATACAAGCAAATAAACTCTTGT
>CAYVGM010000129.1:1163-7628 GCA_964451125.1 uncultured Chitinophagales bacterium | reverse complement strand
GAATGGACTGCTCCAATTTTAGGCATTTCAGGTGTAATTATGTTGGCTGCTTTTATAAGGTTTTTAATTCACATCAACTCAGGTGGAATTTATGAGACCAAAACAATAGGTGCAATGATTTTTAGAATTATAGCAACGCTTATCTTTGCGGCTCTTGCTTATATCACCATCACAAAAAGGAAATTATGAAACGCATAGCAATTTCACTCATTGCGGTCAGTATGTTTCTGTTTATTATTGGTAGCGCTTCTAACGAAAAATCAAAAACGCAAACTGAAACTGCATCCCACCAAGAAAATCACCGCCATCAACCCACCGAAACCATTAAACTAAACAATGGCAAAAAGTGGAAGGTGGACGAAAATATGATGATGCATATCCGAAATATGGAAAAGGATGTTGCCGTGTTCAAAAAATCTGAATTTAGCGACTATAAGTCATTAGCTGAAAAGTTAAAACAAAACATCGGATTGCTTACCTCTGATTGCACTATGAAAGGCAAGGCTCATGATGAACTACACAAGTGGCTGCTACCTTACATTGATTTGGTTAATAAACTTGCCAAATCAAAAAATGAAACCGAAAGAGAAGCACTGTTTCAAACCCTTCAACATTCCTTTATAACTTTCAATCAGTATTTCCAATGAATGTAAAACAGGTAATTATATCAATTCTAGTAGCGGTAGTGCTTAATAGTTGCAACAGCGCCAATACTAAACAGCAAACCAATAAAGAAGATGCGGGCTTACAAGGTGGTCAGGGAGATACTGTAAAACCGGGAACCGATTATTTGGCATTGGGAAAAAGCATAGCAACCGAAACGCAAGCTGTATTGGCGAAAAATCTAATGGGTGCTATCAACAAAGGTAGAACAGAATATGCTTTGGCATTTTGCAATACTAACGCACCTAAACTTACAGATAGTATGGCTCATGCTCTCAATGCTGGTATTAAAAGAGTATCGGACAAGCCGAGGAATACTGGAAATCAAGCCAACGAAATCGAATTGGCATACATTCAAGTGCTGAAAGGTAAAATGGCGAAAGGGGAACACCTCGAAGCTAAAATGAATGAAATAGAGGGCAAGATGGTTGGTTTTTATCCAATAGTGACTAACCAAATGTGCTTGCAATGTCATGGTAAAGCAGAAGTAAATATCAAGGCGGCAACGCTTCAAAAAATAAACAAGCTATATCCTGCCGATAAAGCAACAGGCTATGCAGACAAGGAATTGAGAGGGCTTTGGGTAATTGAGATGGACAGGAAATTAAATTAGGCAATATGAATATTAAAGAATTACATACCCAGGTAAAACCAGTATCCGCTGTTCCTCTTTTTAAAAGTGAACAGGGCAATGCAACTGCTCTTCAAATTTTGCAAGGAGAACGATTAAAGGAACATCTTACAAAGGTTCCGGCACTTCTGATCTGCATGGATGGCAAAGCCCTTTTTGAAAATGAAAAAGGAATAAAAGAAACACTAATGCCCGGTGATTATGTAAATATTGAACCGATGGTAAAACATTGGATAGCTGGGCTTACAGACAGTCAATTAATACTTATCAAATAAAAAAATTTGTCCAATGAAGTTAGTAAACATTCACAAACATTACCTTGCTCTATTAGTGGCGGTAATAGGCTTTCACGCTGCAAATGCACAAGTCTGGTCGCTACAACAGTGCATTGACACAGCACAGGTTTACAACAAGAACTTGCAAATGAGTAGAAACAATATTTCTATCAGCACACAAAAGCAGAAGGAAGCTAAGGCTAATTTAATTCCGAAGGTGACCGTCAATGCTGAGTATAAATATTTCACCAATCTTCCTTACCAGCTACTGCCGCTATCAACATTTAATCCGACAGCACCTGAAGGACAGTTTAAGGAAGCTCAGTTTGGCGTTCCGCATAATATCAATGCAAACTTACAGCTATCCATGCCTCTGTATAATCCACAAGTTTATGGTGCCATTCAATCTACCAAAATAGCCTCTGAACTTACAACACTCCAATATCAAAAAACGGAAGAGCAGGTATTTTTCGAAATCTCCAACCTGTATTACAATGCACAAATCATACATCATCAATTAGTTTTCATTGACAGTAATCTTTCGAATTCCATAAGGTTGCTAAAAAATATCAAGTTGCTCAACGAGCAATTACTTGCCAAAGGAACAGATGTGAATAAAGCGCAATTGCAGGTAACACAATTAGCAACGCAAAAAGAAAGTATCAGCAGCAAATATGAGCAAGTATTAAATGCATTGAAATTTGCAATGGGAATTACACTCGAACGAAATATTCAGATTGACTCCACTATTCAGCATCAAAATACAAATGAATACACAAGTTCATCAACAACAGATATTCGTTTGGCAAAAACGCAATACCGCTTGATATCGAGTGAACTAAGCTCTTTGAAATATTCACGACTGCCTTCGCTATCGTTGTTCGGAACTTATGGCACAACAGGTTTGGGATATGACAAGCAACCAAATGATTTCTTAAAATTTTATCCCATCGGTTTTGCAGGTATCCAATTTAGCTATCCTCTATTTAACGGAACAATTACACTCCGAAAAATAAAGCAGAAAAAATTAGAACTGCAAAACAGCGATTTACAATTGAGCTTACTAACCGAACAAAACACAATGCAGATTCAAAATGCAAAACTGCAAAGAGCGGTTGCTCAAAAATCTGTAGAAACAACTTCGGAACAAATAAAACTTGCTCAAACAATTTATGAGCAAACAGGCATACAGCAGAAACAAGGCACCTCAAGTTTAACCGATGTTCTGCTGGCAGATAATGCCTTGCGTGATGCACAGCAAATTTATCTCACCGCAGTAATTGATTACCTGAAAGCAGACTTAGAACTAAAAAAATTAACCGGAAATATTTCAACAACTAAATAGTATCACTAATGAATAGAAAATCGTCCATTTTAAAAAAGGCTTTATTCATCGTCATACCATTGGCAATAATTGCCGTTGTGGTATTTCGCCTTAAAAGCAACAAAGAAACAACTCAGCAGAAAGTTTATCAATATGATAAAACGCAAGTTATCCATGTGCAGTCCGACACTCTACAATTGGAAAATGTAAATGCCGAATATTCATATCCGGGCTTATTTGAACCTAATAAGGAAACTAAAGTAAGTGCTGAATCACAAGGTAAAATCAATAATGTATTAGTAGATGTTGGAAGCTATGTAAGCAAAGGTCAATCACTAATTCAATTAGATAATTCCTTGTTGAAATTACAACTGCAAACCACAGTAGTGCAAATTGAAGGGCTGGAAGCTGATGTGAATCGCTATACCGTGTTAGCTAATGCCGATGCCGTTCAGGGCATTCAGTTGGAGAAAGCAGTGTTAGGTTTAAAATCTGCTAATGTGCAGCGAGCAACTTTGCTGGAGCAAATAAATAAAACAACCATCAAAGCTCCATTTAACGGAATTGTAACTGCCAAACTCACTGAAGAAGGTGCATTTGCGGCACCGGGCGTGCCCCTACTTCAAATCACTGATATTTCCATATTAAAATTCACGATAAATGTTCCCGAAAACGACTTAAGCGGATTTCAGTTAAATCATACCTATACTATTGCTTCAGATGCGTTTCCTGCAATTCCATTAGAGGGCAAAACAACAATGATAGGTAGCAAAGCCAATATGGGGAGTAGTTTCCCTGTGCAGTTCAGCTTAAACAACACATCCGATTTGAAGATAAAATCTGGAATGTTTGGTAAAGTAAATTTGAAAAATAGCAGCCAGGAAAAAGGCATTATTATTCCTGCCTCAGCCATTGTTGGCACAGATACCCAACCTCGGGTTTACCTGATAAAAGACGGTAAATCTGTTTTGCAAAACATCAATGTTTCTAAAAAAATTCAGAATAAAGCTGTTGTGTTAAACGGGTTAGTTGTAGGGGATGTAATTGTGACGAATGGTTTGATAAATCTTTTTGACGGTGCAAATGTATCCGTTAAGTAAAATCAGCGAATTATGAATATTACAGAAATATCAATCAACCGTCCCTCGCTGATTATCGTTCTTTTCAGCGTGTTTACACTTTTAGGTTTTATAGGCTATAAAAATCTCAGCTACGAATTGATGCCCGATTTTAATCAACCGGTTGTGGTAATTAAAACAGCTTATCCGGGCGCTGAACCTAACGAAGTAGAAACTTCGGTTTCCCGAAAAATTGAAGATGCTTTGGCAAACCTTGAAGGTGTAGATTATTTGGTAACAAAATCTTTACCCAATGCTTCCATCATTATCGCAAATCTGAAATACAGAACTGATTTGGATAAAACCATGCAGGATGCTCAACGCTATATTGACAATATCCGCAAAGATTTACCGCAAGACATTTTAAGCCCGGTAATGAGTAAAGTTTCACCAAATGATTTGCCGATAATGTCAATCAGTGCATCGGGTAATTTACCTCCAACTGAATTTTATCAAAAAATGAAAGATGACTATCTGCCGCAAATACAACAAATAAAAGGCGTAGCAGAAATAACCATGTTGGGTGGAGAAGAAAGAGAAATACAGGTAAAGGTTAATCAGGATAAATTGAAAATATATAAGATTTCACTTTATCAGGTTGTAGAAGCCATTAATCGTTCGGGCTTAGACCTGCCAGCCGGTAAAGTGCAAACAGATAAAGAGAAAAATTCAGTTCGTTTAATGGGTAAATTCACAACATTAGATGACATTAAAAATGTTCAGATAGCAATGCCGGTTCCCGGCAGTCCGGTTTATGTTAAAGATGTTGCCAGTGTTATAGATGGCATCAAGGAAACAACTTCTATCAGCCGTTACAATGGCAAAAATGGAATAGGTCTTTTATTGAAAAAACAAGGTGATGCAAATGCCGTTGATGTTTCCAAATTAGTTCGCGCAAAATTCAAATCCATTGAACAGCAAAATGCAAATTCAGGTGTAAAATTCACTATTGCTGACGACAGCACCGATAATACCATTGCAGCGGTTAACTCTGTAATTGTAGATTTAATTTTAGCGGTGATATTGGTGTCGTTGGTAATGCTTTTATTCCTGCGTAGTTTCAGAAACTCATTAATTGTAATCGTTGCTATTCCCACCTCATTGGTTACTGCATTTGCAGTGATGTGGATTTTGGGTTACACACTCAATTTAATGACTTTGCTTGCAATGTCATTGATTATTGGTATTCTGGTAGATGATGCTGTTGTTGTTTTAGAAAACATTCAAAAGCATTTAGACAAAGGAAAGGAAAAGAGAACGGCTGCATTAGATGGCCGTATGGAAATAGGTTTTGCGGCATTGTCTATTACCTTGGTTGACGTAGTTGTTTTTCTCCCAATTCTTTTTTTACAGGTGTTTGTTGCTGATATGCTAAAGCAATTTTCAGTTGTTGTAGTAACCTCTACTCTTACCAGTTTGTTGGTAGGTTTTACACTAACACCTTGGTTAGCTTCGCGCATCGGAACGAAAGAAAATCTTCAGCCAACTAATTTATTCAATCGCCTTTTACTCTGGTTTGAACACCAGTTAGAAGCTTTTACCAATTGGTATGGCAGGCAATTAGAATGGGTTTTAAGCCACAAATTGATTTTTACAGGAATTGTGCTGTTGCTTTTTATAATGACTGTAGGAATAATGAAACAAGGTATTATCGGTAAAGAACTTATTTCCACAGGCGATCAGGGGAAATTTCGGATGAGTTTAGAATTTGATAAATCAACTTCCATTCAGCAAAACAATGTGGTTGCTCAAAAAATTGAAACCTATATTATACAACAACCCGAAGTAGCAACCGTATTCAGCAACATAGCTGGACCAAGCACAGGCATTGGGAGTTTAGGTGTTGGCTCGGCTAACAAAACTGAATTTACTATTCAGCTTAAATCAAAAAAGAAACTAAGAAATGTGCCTACCGAGCATTTTATGCGAGAACTTCGGGAAGAATTGAAAGCAAAGTTTCCCGGTATAAATTATTCGATGGCAGCATTGGGTTTAATACCACGTTCGGCACCAATAGAAATTACATTAAGCGGAAGCAATCTGGATTTGGTAATGAAAACCGGTAACGAACTAAAATCGGTTATTGAAAAAATACCCGGGTCGGACAATGTGCGTTTATCCGTAGAGCAGGGCAGTCCGGAATACAAAATAATTCCGGACAAGGATAAAATGCAACGTCTTGGTTTAACTACTGCTTATGTGGGAGTAAATCTGAGAACTGCATTTACCGGCAATGACGATGCAACACTAACAGAAAACGGCACAGAATATCCGGTAAGAATTTGGTTTGATGAATTTAAACGACAAAACTTTGAGGATGTGCAACGGCTTTCCATAGTTAATCCAATGGGCTTACCGGTTGAAGTTTCACAATTTGCAACAGTAGAGCAGGACAATTCTCCCTCATTGTTGGAACGGAAAGACCGTCAGCCCGCAGTTACACTCACCTCTGAC
>CAYVGM010000129.1:0-1153 GCA_964451125.1 uncultured Chitinophagales bacterium | reverse complement strand
TCTGGAACTGTGGCAGACGATGTAGTGGCTTATCTCAGCAAAAATCCATTACCGGAAGGCATACAAATGACCTGGGGTAGCGACATCAAAAGACAGAACGATAGTTTTGGTGCATTGGGTTCTGTTTTGCTCATTTCGTTTTTACTGATATACCTGATTATGGTGGCGCTCTATGACAGTTTCGTTTACCCTTTTGTAGTTTTATTCTCCATTCCTGTAGCCGCCATCGGTGCATTTTTAGCGCTGAATTTGTCATTAAGCAATTTGAGTTTATTCGCTTTACTCGGTTTGATTATGCTAATGGGTTTGGTGGTCAAAAATGCCATCCTTATTGTAGATTTTACTAATCAATTAAAAGCAGAAGGCAAACATTTCAACGAAGCACTAATACTGGCTGGCAAAGGTCGTATGCGACCAATCTTAATGACAACGCTTTCTATGGTCATTGGCATGTTGCCTATTGCAATGGCAACAGGAACAGCAGCCGAATGGAAAAACGGACTTGCCTGGGTTATTATTGGCGGCCTGCTTTCCTCTTTAATCCTGACCGTTTTTTTAGTTCCAATGGTCTACTATTTAGTTGACACAGCGAAAGAAAAATTAAATCGCACGAAAATATAATTGAAATGAAAATAGCACATATCGCATTACTCGCATTTACATTGCCACTGACACTTTATTCATATACCAATCACAAAGCAGAAAGTTATTCTTTAACTGTAGAGGTAAATAATTTACGAAACTCAAACGGTATTGTTCAGTTTGCCTTGTATAACATGGACGGCACTATACCTGATGAATTTTATAAAAAATCTTATAAAATATTAAAAGGAGAAATCATAAATGGTTCTGCTGTGATTAGCTTCAAAGACCTACCTACAGGCAAATATGCTGTGAACATCCTGCACGATGAAAACAATAATGGCAAAATCGATAAAGGATTTATTTTGCCGATAGAAGGTATTGGTTTCTCAAATTATCAAACCATTGGCTTAGGTAACCGACCCAATTTTTCAAAAGCAAGTTTTGAGTTAACCCAAAACAAAACTATTATTATTAAGGCGATTTACCTGTGATTTGAAATCTTGCACCATCTGCATATTCAGTGGTCTCAAATAGGTAGAAATAATGTATTTTAACAATGGGGTCCGTT
>CAYVGM010000128.1:4332-7633 GCA_964451125.1 uncultured Chitinophagales bacterium | reverse complement strand
AAAGCCGACCAATAGTTCAAAAATATCGTCATCTTTAAAACAAAATGGTAAAAATGCAAATAGCAAACAGCTGATACTCTTCGTATGCGAGTTGGCATAAATTTCGAGCGTGAGTCGTTGTGTAAAAAAAAACAAGATAAAAAAACGCGCAAACCAATGCCGGTATTTATCTGAAAACAGACAAGCCAGTAATAATAACAGACTGCCGGCATCAAATAAGACGCACGTCCACGTATGACTGATAATAAACTGTGGAATGCCCGTTGCTAAAAATATTAAATAACTATAATCAACATCATGCCCTTTCAATGGTGCACCTTGCAAAGTCAACAGATATTCGGTGGCATGTATTTTATACAACACTAAAATCAGAAAATACCCGAAAACCAATCGGGCATAACTAAGCCGGTTCATATAATACTGCCTTATCATGGCTTGTTTTTATTAATAGAAAACAACACTTTGCAGTCTGTCTTTGTATACTTGTATTTTTTTCGGTCTAAAATATAAATTGATTTAGCGTATGCAATAGTTGAAAATGGTTGCTTCCTTGTATGGCAGACATAGGCATAAATCCAATCCGAAAACTGAGCCATATCAGCTTTATTATTTTCAATATTATAGCTGATTTTCTCTTGCCATGCAGAAGAAAAAGCAGCCGTTCTGCGGCTAACCAAACCATGCACCGGATCCTGGTTTCCATTTTCGTGTAAGACCCAATAAGCTTTAAATGTGTTTGTCAGCACTGCATCTTGCCATATCGAAAGACGGGTTGTATTGAGCAAGGTATCGTCAATATAAATTTCATTTCGTACTATGGTATCGGTTACTTGTTCTGTTCTCGAGTACATATCCCATACAAAAAATGGGAATGAGTATTCTCGCTTGATAAAAAAATAAGTCTGAAAACAAATAAACAGCAAGATGGCAGTAAAAAGCCATTTGCTCTTTTTGAAAACACGAATCAGATATAAATTGTGAATTTCCATTAGGTTGATACCATTCAAAGATAATACTTATCTCCAGCTCATTGTCTTGGAACACTTGATATATTCTACTTGAAATTTAACATATAATCGCATTAATACCCTATTTTACAAGTACTTTCGCTGTAATTTTACTTATTTTTGTGCTGATGACAAACGATGATAAAATTGTAAAAGAAGCCAAGCATATTCTGGCAAATTATCTCGAGAATAATAACCAGCGCAAAACACAGGAACGCAATGTTATTTTGGAAGAAATTTATGCCAGAGATGACCATTTTGACGCTGAAGAATTATATATCCAGTTAAAAACAAAGCGATTTAATGTCAGCAGGGCTACGGTCTATAACACCCTCGAAGTTTTAGTAAACTGCGAGTTGGTCACGAAACATCAGTTTGGTCAAAATTCTGCAATTTATGAGAAAGCTTATGGCAACCGCAATCACGACCATTTGATTTGTATTGATTGTGGTAAGGTTTTTGAATTTTGTGACCCGCGATTGCAACAAGTAAAAACTACCGCAGGGGATACCTTTCAACAGCGCATCAAAACACATTCTCTGACTTTATATGGTAATTGTTCAAAACAAAATTGTGAACATAAAACGAAATAATACACGTATGATGAGTAGCATCAGGATAGCACTTTTTATGTTGGTTAGTTATTTGGGAAATGCACTTTTTGCAGGCGAAATTAACCTGACACCACAACCCAATTCCATTCATTTTTCAGACGGTAAGTTTACTTATAAAAAAGGTATTGAAGTGAAAATTACACGTGGCGACAATGATACCAAATATGTACAAAATCAACTAAGCTCTTTCCTGAAATCGGAAAATATACCGCAGATTCAGTTTTCAAATAATCTTTTGTTTCTCAATTTATTGAAAGAAAATACGATTCCTAATGACGGTTATGAATTGAAAATTCAGCCGACTCAAATCTCTATTACATCTTCTTCCAATGCAGGATTGTTTTATGGCGTACAGACGCTCATGCAGCTTATTAATTTTGATTCTACAAACTCGGCTTTATCTTGTATGGAAATTAAAGACGAACCCGCTTTTGCCTATCGTGGTTTTCATCTGGATGTAGCTCGACATTTTTTTGATGTGGATGTGGTGAAATCCTATTTGGATGCCATGGCAAAATTGAAACTCAATACATTTCACTGGCACTTAACAGATGACCAAGGCTGGCGCATCGAGATAAAAAAATATCCGAAGCTGACAGAAACGACAAATGCACAACGCAAAGGATATTATACTCAGGAGCAAATCAAAGACATTGTGCAATATGCCAAAGAACGTTTCATTACGGTTATCCCGGAAATTGATATGCCCGGACACAGCTCTGCCGCTATCGTTGCATATCCATATTTGGGTTGCTATAATCAAACTATAGATTTACCGCAATCGTGGGGAATAAAAACGGATATTCTTTGCCCGGATGATACCACTTTGCGATTTGTTAAAGATGTATTGGATGAAGTTTGCACTTTATTTCCATCTCGGTATATTCATGTAGGCGGCGACGAGGTAAACACGAAACATTGGAAAGAAAGTGCGGAAGCAAAAGATATTCAAGTAAAACAGGGCTTAAAAAATGTGTCGGAAATAAAGACATATTTTACCAAGGAAATACAAAAATATCTGGCAACTAAAAACAAGAAAATTATAGGTTGGGGAGAGATTGCAGATGATAAAATTGATAAAGACATCGTGGTGATGAGCTGGCGGAATAACAAGGCTGCTATAAAGGCTGCAAAAAACGGGAATCCGGTGATACTGGCACCGCGTCAGTTTTGTTATCTGGATTATATGCAATACTGGGATGAAGAAAAAAAGAACTTCGTTTATTTGTACTTGCCTCTGGATAAAGCCTATAAATTTAATCCTTTGAGCAAGCTGAAATCACATGCCGATAAAGTACTGGGCGGCGAAGCTTGTGTATGGACAGCATATATAGAAACAGAAAACCAACTAAAAAATCAGGTATTTCCACGTTTGATTGCCCTTGCAGAATGCCTGTGGACGAAGCCTGAAAATAAAAGCTATTCAAATTTTACAAATCGCTTGGATAAGCAAAATAATTACTTCTACAAAGAAGACATCATGCACGAAGAATACGACAACGTGCATATCAAACCTAAAAAGAAAAAATAGGTTCACTCTTTAGATTCTTTTAGTTTTAATACTATCTAATACTACATTATTAAAATATTTTATTTTATCATTTGAACTTTTTGATGTTATAATCGATAAAAGTTACTAAATTATTATCATTATTTCTAATAGTCTATATTTTATGTAGA
>CAYVGM010000128.1:0-4232 GCA_964451125.1 uncultured Chitinophagales bacterium | reverse complement strand
GAAAAAATATTGCAAGCTCCTGTTAGTATAGAAAAATTGGACAATACTGCAATAAAGCAAACAGCAGCTCCATCTTTTTTTGATGCCTTAGAAAATTTAAAAGGAGTACAAATGACCACTTTGAGTATGGGCTACAAAGTTCCTAATACAAGAGGATTTGCCAATACGACCAATTCTCGTTTTTTGCAATTGGTAGATGGTGCAGATACGCAGTCGCCGGGAATAGGCGCACCTATCGCAAATGCTGTAGGTCCAAGCGAATTGGATGTGCAATCTGTTGAGCTTATTCCGGGTGCTGCATCGGCTATTTATGGAATGAATGCCATTAATGGGGTTTCCTACATCACTACTAAAGACCCGTTTTTACACAAAGGAATTTCTCTGTATCAAAAAGTAGGCGTTAATCACATCAAAGATGCATATGTTTCGGCAAAACCAATAACGGAAACGGCACTAAGAATTGCAAATACCTATAAAGACCGATTTGCATACAAGTTAAGTGTTTCTTATTTCAAAGCTTATGACTGGATTGCAAATGACCAAACAGACTTAAATGCATCTGCAAATGCCAAGTTAGGTCTTACGGGAGACCTGAACCCCGGCAAAGACCCTATAAATGCTTATGGAAATGAGAGCACTAACCGAAAAGACATTGTATTAAGGGGCAAAACATATCAAGTAGCACGTACAGGATATGCAGAAAAAGATTTTGTTGATTATAATGTGCAAAATCTTAAAGGTGATATACAACTGGCATATAAATTTAAAAATGATGATGTAGTATCTTATTCTTATCGGGTAGGAACAGCCGATAATATGTACCAGCGTGGAAATCGTATCAAACTGGATGGTATTATATTACAACAACATAAATTGGAATGGACGGGCAAACATCATTTCTTCAGAACTTATCTGACGACAGAAAATACAGGAAACTCTTATAATGCCCGCCCTATGGCAGAAAACTTAGAAAGAAGTTTTAAAACAGATACGAAATGGTATCAGGATTTCACCTCAAGGTTTAATGCTTTAACTACAAACTCTTCTACAGGAGATTCTATAATAAATGCACTGAATTTAGCCCGACAATATGCAGACTCAGGCAGACTGCAACCCGGAACACCTGCATTTACAGAGAAATTGAAAGCATTAGATCAGATCAATAATTGGGATAGAGGAGCAGCCTTAAAATTAAAAACCAAACTTTTTCAAGTAGAAGGTCAGTATGATTTTTCTAGTTTAGTAAAATATTTTGATTTATTGGCAGGTATAGAGTTCAGAGATCAAAATGTAACGCCGGATGGCAATAGCTTTATCAATCCGAAAGGAATTATTCGCGGCAGCTTTAAGTTTGATTCAACACAACTTTTTCACAATTTTAATTATTACAAGGTCGGAGGATTTTTACAAGCTACAAAAACCGTGTGGAAAGATCGCCTTAAGTTTGTAGCAGCTCTTCGAGTAGATAAAGTTCAGTACTTCAAACCTGCAATTAACCCGAGACTCGCGGTGGTTATTTCACCAACGCCAAAACACAATTTCCGAATTTCCTGGCAAAACGGTTATCGTTTTCCTACATTGTTTGAAGGATTCTCTTTTGTTGACAATGGTGGTGTAAAAAGATTGGGTGGTTTGGAAGTTTTAGCCGGAGGGCAAAATATTATTGAAAACTCGTACATCCGTCAAACAGTAAAAGATTTTAACAATGCAGTAAAAGACAGCACAAATACCGGAAGATACAATGAAGTGCAGGCTATTGTAGCGAACAAAGGTATTTTGGTAAAAAGTCCGTTTTCATACATCAAACCCGAGCGAATTAATTCGTTAGAATTTGGATATAAAGGACTGTTTTTTAAAGATAGGCTCTATGTTGATTTAGATTATTATTTTAATATCTATCACAATTTCATCGGACAAGTAGAAATAACACGTATTAACAGAGGCACAATTGGTGTAGATGACTCGACAGCATATTTTGCCAGAACAAGCGGAACATATGGCAATAATACCAACTTCAGGTTATGGACAAATTCGCAAGCTGTTGTTCAGAATCACGGTATCAGTGCCGCGGTGAGTTATAACTTTTGGAGATCATTTACAATAACTGCAAACTATAGTTGGGCAAAATTAAAGGGTGTAAAAAACGCGGATATTTTAATCCCGGCATTCAATACACCCGAACATTCTTTGAATGTATCTGTAGGAGCAAAAGAGGCGTTTAAAAATTTCGGATTTAATATTACATGGCATTGGCAAAGCAGATTTTATTGGGACAGCCAGCTTGCCCCGGGATATGTGCCATCCTATAATACACTAGATGCTCAAGTTAATTACAGGGTACCTAAGGCATACAGTACGTTTAAACTGGGCGGTACCAACTTGACTAATAAATATTATACGCAATATGTAGGAGGGCCGTCTATCGGCTCAGTACTATATTTCTCTTGGACGGTGGAAGGGTTGTTTGAAAAAAAATAGAAATTATTAAACACACAATATGGAAAAAATCAATTTAAAGCATATAGCCGGATTAATCGTCTTGCTTAAAGTCAGTTTAATCGCGTTCCTGGTTTGGAAAATTTTCTCCACGCATCCCAACCCACTTTCGTCATTTTCTATAGATAAAGAATTTCTCTTGTTTTGCCTCGCGGGTTTCGTGGCTCAAATAATTGATGGTGCCTTAGGTATGGCTTATGGTGTAAGCTGTTCCACGCTGTTGCAGAGCTTCGGCATCCCGCAAAAATTGGTAACGGCAAGCGTCCACACTTCAGAAGTATTCACGACAGGCGTATCCGGCTTATCGCATATTGCCATGAATAATATAGACAAGAAACTTTTTTTCAGATTGGTCATTTCAGGTGTGATATCTGCAATTATCGCTGCGGTATTAATTTCGAAATATATCGACGGGAAAGCAGTAAAGCCTTTTATCTCTGCCTATTTATTATTGCTTGGTATTTGGATATTGATTAAAAGTTTCCGTCAGTTTGAGTTTAAAAACACGGCTTTGAAATACGCACCTTATCTAGGCTTTATCGGGGCATTTTTTGACGTTATCGGTGGCGGTGGCTGGGGGCCGATTGTTACGTCCAATTTGATTGACAAAGGCAACTCACCAAAAGAAGTTATCGGCACCGTGAACACGGCAGAGTTTTTTATCACCTTTGCTTCTACAGGTGTTTTTATTTTTCTGGTGGGTATTGATTCCTGGAAAATTATTTTGGGTTTGATTATCGGTGGTGTTATTGCTGCTCCCATTGGCGCTTATATCATCAAATTTATTCAGCCTAAAACACTTCTAAGATTAGTTGGAATACTCATAGTAGTTACCAATACTTATAACATTTACAAAGCATTGCATTAACATTGCAATCTTATTTTTAGTGTTCAAAATCAGTTGCAAATGCAAGCATTTTTATTTCAGCCTTGGGCATGGTACGTAGCAGGCCCGCTCATTGCACTCAATTTATTTTTGTTGTTGTATTTCGGACAGCGCTTTGGTGTTTCCACCGGGTTAAAAACAACATGCTCCATGCTTGGCGCAGGGAATTTTTCTGATTTTTTTAAGTATAACTGGAAACTGGAAACTTGGTTATTGGTTTATATTTTAGGAAGTATCATCGGTGGCTTTATAGCGTTTCATTTTCTTCACGCGGGTGACGCGGTTGTCGTTTCCGATAAAACAGCGAATGCACTTCAACAATTGAATATACAGACTAATCAGTCATTTGAGCCCTCAGAAATTTTCCAGACATTCACCTTAAAAAATATAGCCATCTTTATTGTTGGCGGTTTCTTGATTGGTTTTGGTACGCGCTGGGCTAACGGCTGCACTTCCGGGCATGCCATATCCGGTTTATCCGATTTGCAATTGCCATCGTTAGTAGCAGTTGCCGGTTTTTTTATCGGCGGATTAATCATGACTTTTTTAATCATCCCACACTTATTTTAAGATGAAAAATGTAAAATTTTTATTGCTCGGCGTATTCTTTGGCATCGTGTTGGCAAAAGCGCAAGTGATATCCTGGTTTCGCATTTATGAGATGTTCCGTTTCGAGTCGTTCCACATGTATGGCATCATCGGCAGCGCGGTAATTTTAGGCGTAATCATCGTACAGTTTATCAAGCGCACATCTTTAAAATCTTCGGATGGACAAACAATAGTAATTGAGCCGAAGCCCAACACGTATAAAGCCAGCATATTTGGTGGCATCTTGTTTGGCTTGGGCTGG
>CAYVGM010000127.1:0-7658 GCA_964451125.1 uncultured Chitinophagales bacterium | reverse complement strand
CAAAGTGGCGAAACAGCCGATACATTAGTCGCAATAGAAAAAGCAAAAGAGCAGGGCGCTATTATTTTTGGGATAGTGAATGCCGTTGGCTCGTCTATTGCAAGACTAAGCCATGGTGGCGCTTATACTCATGCCGGTCCCGAAATTGGTGTGGCAAGTACAAAAGCATTTACTGGCCAGTTGGCAGTGCTTACTATGATGGCCTTAAAGATTGCAAAAGAAAAAGGCACCATCACACAAGAAAGGCTTACGCAGTTATTATTTGAACTGGAAGCAGTACCCGAAAAAGTAGAAGCCATTCTTGCCAATGCAGAAAAAATAAAAGTAATTGCCGAAAAATATAAAGATGCTTACGACGCATTGTTCCTTGGCCGTGGCTATAACTTCCCCATTGCATTGGAAGGTGCTTTAAAACTGAAAGAGATCTCTTACATACATGCTGAAGGTTACCCTGCTGCAGAAATGAAACATGGCCCTATTGCATTGGTTACTGATAAACTGCCGGTGGTGTTTGTTGCCACTAAAGACAGCTACCACGAAAAGATAGTAAGCAATATGCAGGAGATAAAGGCACGTAAAGGGAAAGTGATTGCAGTGATAACAGAAGGTGATGAAATTATCCCGGCAATGGCAGATGATGTTTTTGTGGTGCCGCCTGCCGATGAGATTATTGCGCCGATGTTAAGTGTGATACCAATGCAATTGCTTTCTTATTATGTAGGTGTTGCCAAAGGTTATAATGTCGATATGCCGAGAAATTTAGCAAAGAGTGTAACGGTGGAATAAAACCCCCTCCAGCCCCTAAAGGGGCTTTCAGTTTCCAATTATCATAGCTCTTTTCTTTTATTCAATCTTTTGGCTATTTTGCATTTTTATCAATCTAAAAAATTACTGGCTTCTATTTGTCTTACTGTTTGTAGTTGCCAGGCTCTAAAGCCCCTTTAGGGGTTTGGGGCGACGACTTGGGGTATGAACATCATCAAAAAACATCCTGTAAACGAACTGGGCTATAATTTTATAGAACCTCAATACCTGCCCGAAGCAAAAGACGAATACTACCTGCGTTTTGAGCAAAACCCCGGTAATAATTACAGGAAACTCTCCTCAACAGAAATAGAAGTGCTGGTAAGAAATAACAACACTTCAGATGACTGGAATAAGATATTGGTATCAAAATACTTCAGGCCGGAGCTGGTAAAGAATTGTGAGTTTCATGGCCTCATCCGCATTGGCAAATTAGAGCCATATTATTTGGAGTTTCATAATTTAAGAATGCCGGTTGGTTTATACAATTGTAAAATCATCAGTTGCGATTTTGGAGACAATGTGAGCATTGATAATGTAAATTATTTGAGCCACTACATTATTGGCAACGAAGTAATGATCTCAAATGTGAATGAACTGGCATCCACCGATAAAGGAAAATTTGGCAATGGCATTTTAAGTGATGGCGAAATAGAGAAACAGCGTGTGGTAATGGAACTCTGCAATGAAAATGGTGGCAGGCGTGTGATGCCTTTTGATGGTATGTTGCCCGGCGATGCATACTTGTGGAGCAAGTACATTGCCGATGAAGAACTGATAAATAAATTCAAAGAGTTTACTACTAATAAATTTGACTGCAGACGTGGGCGCTATGCAGAAATAGGCGACAGAACAGTCATAAAGAGCTGTAAGATTATTAAAGACACAAAGATTGGAACAGATGCTTATTTAAAAGGTGCTAACAAACTAAAAAACCTTACAATTAAAAGCGATGAAAACCGTACTTCACAAATTGGCGAAGGTTGCGAACTTGTGAATGGTGTTATTGGATACGGTTGCAGGATTTTTTATGGCGTTAAGGCAGTGCGTTTTGTTATGGCGTCTCATTCTCAATTGAAGTATGGAGCAAGGCTTATCAATTCTTATCTCGGCAACAATTCCACCATTTCCTGTTGTGAAGTTTTAAATTCATTGATATTTCCGGCACATGAACAGCACCACAATAATTCTTTTTTATGTGCTGCATTGATAATGGGGCAAAGTAATATAGCCGCTGGCGCCACCATCGGCAGCAATCACAACAGCCGCAGCGCCGACGGAGAAATAATTGCTAACCGTGGTTTTTGGCCAGGGCTATGCGTTAGTTTAAAACACAATTCAAAGTTTGCTTCCTTTACTATTCTTTCAAAAGGCGATTACCCTGCGGAGCTCAATGTTCAAATTCCATTTAGCCTGGTAAGTAATGATATAAGTAATGATAAATTGATAGTGATGCCCGGCTATTGGTTTATGTATAACATGTATGCACTTGAACGCAATGCATGGAAGTATGTGGACAGGGACAGACGCACAGGTAAAACACAGCATATTGAATATGATTACCTGGCGCCCGATACAATAAATGAATTGTTTAATTCTCTAAAATTACTGAAAGCTTTACCGGTAAATGAAAAAGGTGTAGCACAAGTTACAGGCTGGGAAAACACCCATCGCAAAACTGAGATTGTGAAGATTCCTCAAAGTATTGCTTTGTTTACAGAGTTGCTGCAGCATTATGGCGTGATGGAAATTTATAAGCATATCCAGAAAAATAAATTCTCCTCATTTGATGAAGTAAAAAAAACACTGTCCGCAAAAGTACAACGCAGCCAATGGCTGAATGTAGGCGGACAGCTGATACCTGCTGATGATGTAAAAAGGTTTTTGCATAATGTAAAGTCTGGCAAAGTAAACAGTTGGGAGGCAGTGCATGAATTCTATCGCAAGCAGGGCGGCGCTGTATATGAGACAAATAAATTACATCATGCTTATACTTCCCTGCTTGAAATATTAGGTATTACACCAAGGCAATTCACGGCCGAATTGTTTAAGCAGTTATTACAACAATTGCTCATCACCCGTGAATGGATGTGCAAAGGCATTTACGACTCAAGGGCCAAAGACTATAGCAACCCATTTCGAAAAATGGTGTATGAAACAACAGAAGAAATGAACAAAGTATTGGGCCGGCTGGAAGACAATAGCTTTATACAGCAGCAAATGGGCGAACTGGATAAATTGAAGAAAGATGTAAAAACTCTTATAAGGAGACTGAAGTTATAATATTGCTTTACTTACTTTTCGTCCATCAACTCAACCAGCGTTTTCTTTTCCAGAATTTTTAATGTAGCATCTCTTGTTTGCAGCATGGCTTTATTGAGGCCGCAGGTAGCTTCGTCACAGTCTTTACACTTTTCATAAAAATTGAGACTTACGCAGGGAATGAGTGCTATAGGTCCACCGACAAGGCGAATGGCCTGTGCCAGCGTTGTTTTTTTTGGGTGCTGGGCTAAAAAATAGCCACCGCCTTTTCCTTTCTTGCTGTCAAGCACACCACTCTGTTTCAGTTCAAGCAAAATAGTTTCTAAAAATTTTATCGGTATTTTTTTCTTTGTCGAAATCTCTGATATTAAAACAGGCCCTTCCCCATACCTGCTGGCAAGGTAACCAAGTGCTTTTAAAGCATACTGTGTCTTCTTCGATAACATGCTGAAAAGGTAAGTAAAAAATTAAAAGTCAAAAATAAAAAATAAAACCCTACTAAGTTTATGGACTAATGCTTATATTTGCTTTCTAAAATTTATCATCATGAGTTTACGGTTAGGGGATATTGCTCCCAACTTCAAAGCAAAAACATCCTTGGGCGATATTGACTTCTATGAATACCTTGGCGATTCATGGGGCATTTTGTTTTCACATCCTGCTGATTATACACCTGTGTGCACTACTGAATTGGGCCGCACTGCAGCCTTAAAAGAAGAGTTTGCCAAACGCAATGTAAAGGTGCTGGCGCTTAGTGTTGACCCGGTTGATAAACATCTTGGCTGGATTGGCGACATCAATGAAACACAACATTGCAATGTTGATTTCCCTATCATAGCAGATGATGATCGCAAGGTTTCTGAGCTATATAGTTTTATTCATCCCAATGCTTCAGCTACTGCTACGGTGCGTTCGCTGGTTGTTATTGGGCCAGATAAAGCAGTAAAACTCATTATCACTTATCCTGCAAGCACCGGCAGAAATTTTGTTGAGGTATTACGTGTTGTTGATTCTTTGCAATTAACAGCCAACTACAGCGTGGCTACACCAGCTAACTGGGCACAGGGAGAAAAAGTAATTGTAGTGCCTGCTGTAAGTACCGAAGATGCGATAAAGAAATTTCCGAAAGGAGTGGAAATAGTGAAGCCGTATTTGAGATACACGCCGCAGCCAAATTTGGATTAATGAACTAAAATATTATTACTAAAACAAACAGCCTGCATTTGCAGGCTGTTTGTTTCTTGGTTAAATATAGTGTGAAGAATGTTTCGTGATGACACCACAACTGTTCGGGAGATTTTACTTTCTGTCGTTCCTCTGGAGCTTAATTGACATTTTCGATTTATTGCCACCAATATTTTGCTCCTAACGGAGCTGGTAAGTACCCCAGGCACTAAAAATTGGTAGTAAAAAAAATACAAACTTGTAAAAGTCCCTCCGCCAAGGCTCGTGTCTTCACGAATCTCTTCGCTTAAGTAAATTTCATAGTTGTTAATTCGGAGATGGTTCGTGAAGACACGAACCAAGACAGAGGAGCAATTCGGCACAAATTGCAATACAAGTAGCATTAATTTTTTATAATTCTCTTTTCAACCCTGCCTGTATTTCTTATCCATTTAATCAACCCATATTTTTTGTCTAACCAAATTGTTGCAGTGTACGTAGTGCTAGGCCAAATATCAATTATTTTAAAGGTTAAACAATTCCTAAACTTTCGACTATTAACTTTTACACACTCTTTATTGAAAGATTTAATAATTGAGATTTTCTTTCCATCATAAATAGTTATGCTGTCTGATTTTTTTAAAAGTGGCGGGATCTTGTATATGAAGTTGTAAAGTCGTTTAGTTTTAAGTTCATTCAGTTTATAGACAGGTGTTAACATCAGCGTATCATTTTTAAAAAGCATAGAACAAAAAAAATAATATACAGGGCCAATTGTTGGGTTTGATTTTAAAGTGTCTGATGTTTCTATGGCATAGAATACTTTGTACCCATCAATATAAGTTGTTTTATAAATTATTTCACGGTTTTCAACTACTGTGTCAGAATTAGAAATTTTACCAAATATATCTTCCACCATTTTATAGTCTTTATCATTATCATCTTTAATAAAGTAGCACTTAAAGTTGTCAATCCTGTTTTCCTGAAGCTTAAAGTATTGAGCAGTTTTCATAGTTATGCAGGAACTAAATAAAGAAAAAATCAGTGCTATTATGAGTATCGTACTAAACTTTTGTTTAAAAAATAGAAATTCATTTTTTACCATGACTTAGTACTTGATTTTTTAATGCTCTTGTTGCTAAATGCTCATTAAGAGGAAGAATTAGACCTGACAAAATTAATGGCGAAAAAAAAATAGTTACCATCGGGTTTTTTAATAAAATCATAAGGTTGGCAGTTCGGTATAAGCTAAAAAAAAGCCATGATATGAAAAAAAAAATCAAGGTTGATAAAATGGTTTTTTGTAATAAACCCTTAGGATATAAAAAAGTACCTAGCAAAGAAAATATAAACTTGGCGATCAGATAAGTAATTAAAAAAAATATTAAACGACTATGTTCCAAATTTCTAATCGTTCTTACATCATTAATCTCTTTGCTATTTATATAATAATCAGACAATAATCTGCTTGATATATTGCAAATTAAAACTGTTGCAAGAAAAGCGATAATTGTAGCAATATTTTTTTTCAACATCCTAATGCGGTTTTTAGTTGTTCGAAACTAATTTCTTTTTTTAAGAATTTAGCAACATATTCCCACATTGGTCTTGCAACTATATTTTTTCTTAAATAATATTCTGCACGGCCACCCGGTAGACTATTAATAAATTGAATCATATTACCTTGCATAGTAGTCCACAAATTATCTGCTCCTGAAAACACTATGTTACCAAATAAATTGCTGTTTATCAGGCCATCCATCCAATCCCATGTTCTATCTACACCCATTGTATAGAATGTAAAAGTATTTGGACTTATTGATGAATTATAAATTCCGAAACCTCTGTTTCCTCCTACAGGATGAAAATTATCCAGAGGGCTTTGCAAAGTAGAAAAAATAAATTTACTTGTGCGGTGCTGTGTAATAGGGTTATAATAGTTGGTATAACTAGTTTCCATGACTGTTCCACTGTTTCCAAAGATACCTATGTGTATTAACGCACCAATAGAATTTTGACCTGATGCTTTAAATCTAAGGCTATCATTAAATGAGTTGCTTAATAAATAACCAAACGAGTACGGTTCAAATGTATTTGATGGTTGGGCAAAGTCATTTATATGAAGACGAAAATATTCTAAAAGCGATTCAGAAGTATAGCCATTTGGCAAGGATGTAATTTTTACAGGAAAAAAATCACAATTCACCATTGCACCAGAGGCTGCAGATAATGATTGCTGCGCCATAGGAAGTAATTGATTATTGGGTTGAAATAAATTATTTACCGAATCAATTCTGTCTTTTAAGTTTTGTGGCATTTCAAAACTTGCAATCTCACTCCACATATTCCCGAATTCTCCGAAAGGCATAATATTTAAGCTGTCGCAGGGCTCAAGAGCAAATGGGTCTTGCAGTAAAATATTATTTAATTCTGTAATTCTGGAATAATAAAATCCATTCTCATCTTTCGGATCTGTATTGGGGTCACAATTTTGTCCTTGTGAACCTAAAAGCGGTGCTTTTACATACCATGCACTACCAGGACAAGGCGGTGATGGCGGTGAAGAAGGGCTGTTACCTCCGCCAATAGGTTCGCCTGGTGGTAACGGAGGATCTGGCTGATCAACAGTTCCCCCACCTTCGCTGGGTACCCACTCATCAAAGCAATCCATAGGCGCACACTCATTGCACCAATCACAATCTCTGGGGTTTCTTTTTTCTTCAGGAATACATGTGCAATTGTCGTACTCCCATATTTCAATGCATATCATTATGCACTTGAGGCTTTCAACATAGGCAGTGTCAACAGGCGGTTCGCTTACGGGTTGTATGCTTATTGTTTTACAACATTGACCTTCACTTACAGATTTAGCGTTTTCAAAAAGTTCTTTTGGTATATTCTTAAACTCAGAAATACCAAATACATAATTTGACATATACATAAACAGTGCAAGTACTTTTTCTCTTTGCGCTACTGAGTAGTATGTGCCCTTGCATATTTTATAGGCATAGTCATTGGTATAGCAATAGAAATTGTATTTACCATCCTGGTAAAGTGCAAAAAGAACAGCACTTAATGTTACTTTATCATTAGTTAACGGGATTAGATAATTTCCATGTGCATCCGCAATTACACCTCTTGCGGCTTCATTGGGATTATGCTTTGGTTTGTCTTTTATAAATTTATCCCACACTGGCAGTCCTGCATTGCCAGGTAGTTTTTCAATAAATCCAGTTTTTTCATTTTCTGTTTTTAATAAATTAATGATAGCTTCCACCTCGGGGGTACTACCAACAGGCTTATCCAAAAATTTTTCTGTGTAACTCCTGTTGTCAGCAAATGGCGAAAGGGTATCAGCCTTTTTGCAAGCAGTGTATGCTATAACAAAAAGAGAAAACAATGCTAATAACCGAAAGCGAAAATGTTTA
>CAYVGM010000126.1:0-7664 GCA_964451125.1 uncultured Chitinophagales bacterium | reverse complement strand
GGGTTGATCTATCTTGTATTTCTGATTGGTAAGCAATGGTTCTGTCGTATCAATACTGATTTGCTGTTTCATGCGCTGACGGGTAATTTCCATCAGCCCGAATTTGCTGAGTGGCAATAATACATGCTTGGCTTTATCCGGTTTCATTGCCTCATGCATCACCTCAAAAAGCTTGTGACGCAATTCACTCGATTTCATATCTATAAAATCAATCACAATGATTCCACCAATATCACGCAAACGCATCTGACGAGCAATTTCACGGGCGGCATCACAATTGATATTAAATGCATGCTCATCTTGTGGAATATCTTTGCGTACTTTCGGCCCGCTGTTTACATCGATGACATGCATGGCTTCCGTATGTTCCAAAATAATGTAAGCACCTGATCTTAGAGTAACGATTTTCCCAAATGCCGTTTTTACTTGTCGGCTTACTTCATAAGTTTCAAATAATGGTGTCGTATCTTTATAATGGTTCAGTATGGATTTTTGCTCCGGAGCATGTTCTTTTATAAAAGCCTTCAAGTCGGCATAAATGCTTTCATTATCCGTTACGATATTTTCAAAACTATCATTTACCAAATCTCTGACTAAAGAAAATGATTTGTTCATTTCTTTCAATAACAAATGCGGAGGATTCTTTAAATGACAATTTGCTGTCATAATCTTCCATTTGTCCAACAATACTTCGATATCTCGTTTCAGTTCATCTTCGCTCAATCCTTCCGCATTTGTGCGCACTACTATGCCGAAATTTGCAGGCTTAAATTTTTGAATTAGCTGAATCAGTCGTTCTCGTTCTTCTTTATCTTCTATTCTTTTCGAAATGCCAATTCCATTGCCAAATGGGGTAAGCACGAGGTATCTGCCGGCTATAGAAAGTTCGCAGGTCAGACGCGGCCCTTTAGTGGAGATGGCTTCTTTGGAAATTTGAAAAGCAAGAATGTCGTTTTTTTCCAAAACGTCTTGAATCTGCCCATTTTTATCAATGGGAAGTTCATATTCGAGTTGATTCAAAAGATGAGATTGTTCGCCTTGAAAGGCTGCCGAACTGAATTTGCGCAAGGTTCTCAGATAAGGACTCAGGTCGCTGTAATGAATAAACGCATCTTTGTCGTGACCTATGTCAACAAATGCGGCATTTAATCCCGGATTTAATTTCTTTACTCTGCCGAGATAAATATCACCTACACCGAACCCTTCCTTTTCATAGGATTCTAAATGATATTCGACTAACTTTTTGTTTTCAAGAAGCGCAATTTCAACACCTTTTGAATTAGCATGTATGACTAATTCTTTGTTCATCGTAATTGAAATTCATTAGTTGCCGTGTGCTAAATTGCAAATAAGCAACAGTTAATGGTTTACTTCTTTTTGTGACGATTTTTTCTCAGTCTTTTTTTTCTTTTGTGCGTCGCGATTTTGTGACGTTTTCTTTTTTTTCCGCAAGGCATAATTTATACTTTTTTATTTTTTATTTCTTGAATGAGGTTATTAATCTCATTGCTGAATTCATCATTATTCACCAACGTCTTACAGAGTTCCAGCAAGCGCACTGCTTCATCTGTATGCCCCATTTGGGCTTCGGTGATAGCCATAAAATACAGTGCTTCTGTATTTTGAGGCTGGTGCTGCAGAATTTTCTGCAGGCGTTCTTTGGCTTTATCCAGTTGCCCGGATTGAATACTCAATCTGGCTAATGACATTTGCACATCCATATTGTCAGGCAAGCTGTCACCCAATGTACGCAACATCGTGATGCCTTTCATCGGCTCAGCGGTCTGTACATAAATTTCAGCTATTTGAATCTTTAAACTTATGTTTTTCGGATCCTTTGCTGAGGCATTTTCTAAAGAACGGAGCGCAAAGGTAAGTAAATTATTTGAAATTAAGCTGTCCGGATTGTTTTTATAAACAGAAAGCAATACATCTCCTGCGTCCAGCCATGAATTTGCCGTGTTAACTGATATTTGCCGCTGATAATTATAATAAGCATACAGGCTGCTATTTTGCAGGCTTTTCCAGAAAATGGACAAGTCAGCACAAATTTTGCGATAGTTTGCTGTGTCGCTCTGTTTGGTTTCTTTATAAATGGTGTGAAGTCCTTCCCAGTTTTTTTTATCCGTAGCTGCCAGCTTATCTGCTTTTTGCAGTTCATATTCTTCAAATGAAATTGAACCGGCAGTTGAATTAGCCATTTGTCCAATTGAAGATGCAGGTATTTTGGTTTTTCCAAAAAAGAATAGCAGACCTATCAACAAAATACTTCCTGCCGCTACAAGATACTGTTTCTTCACTTCAAATTTTTGATTAAGCCTTATCGCCGAGACGCTTAGAACTTTGTTCTTTTATCATCTCTACGAAAACTTTAGATGGTTTAAAAGCCGGAATTTGGTGTTCCGGAATTTCGATGGCAATATTCTTTTTAATATTTCTGCCTATTTTGGCTTTGCGGGTTTTAACGATGAAGCTTCCGAAGCCGCGTACATACAAATTCTCACCTTCTGCTAATGTATCTTTCACTTCTTTAAAAAATGCTTCCATAGTAACGAGTACATCCACTTTTGGTACACCTGTTTTCTCAGAAATTGTTGTTATAATATCTGCTTTTCTCATTAGTTACGAGTATTTTATAGTGCAAAAATGGTAAAAAAAAACTATATTTTTTCCTTTTTTATTACGAATTATAATTTAGTTAATATACGATTCTGCTTAAAATAGGAAATTTTATGACAGGGAACCCAAAAAGCATTAGTCTCTTTGGTGATGCCTGCCTGCTTTTATCCGGTCTCCGCCAGTATCAGATTCCATAAACAGTGATTTTATACCTATTCTTTACACTTCTTTAATGTACTGCTATAGCCGAATGCGTTATATTCGTTTTACAGAATTTTAGATTATGAAAAAACACAATTTCGGAGCGGGTCCTTCTATTATGCCACAAGAAGTTTTTGAACAAGCTGCACAAGCTTGTATCGAGTATGAAAACATAGGATTGTCGTTGCTGGAAATCTCGCACCGTAGCAAAGAATTTGATGCTATAATGGAAGAAAGCTTATCGTTAATCCGTGAGTTGCTCAATATATCTTCTGAATACGAAGTGTTATACATACAAGGCGGCGCTAACATGCAATTTTCTATGGTGCCCTATAATTTGTTGTCTTCTGACAGAAAAGCCTGTTATTTGGAAACCGGAGTATGGGCAGCTAAAGCGGAGGCTGAAGCACGTCTTTATGGCAAAACGGAAGTGGTAGCTTCTTCTAAAGAAAGTGGATTTAATTTTATCCCGAAACAATATACCATTGACAAGCAGGCCGCTTATTTCCACATTACTTCAAATAATACCATTTATGGTACGGAGCTGTTTCAGGATATAGATTCGCCGGTACCTCTGGTAGCCGATATGAGTTCCGATATTTTCAGCCGTCCCGTAGATGTTTCAAAATATGCTTTGATATATGCCGGCGCACAGAAAAATTTAGGTATAGCCGGAATTACGTTAGTGATAGTGCGCAAAGATATGCTGGGAAAAAATATTCGGCCTATGTCTTCCATGTGGAATTATGATATTTATGCAAAAAACAATTCGCTTTATAATACACCTCCGGTATTTGCCATCTACACTTGTTTGCTTACTTTGCGCTGGCTGAAAAAGTTGGGTGGTCTTACTGAAATGGAAGCACGCAATAAAGAAAAAGCAGATCTATTATACACAGAGATAGACCGAAATCCATTGTTTAAAGGACATGCCGTAACAGAAGACCGCAGCCGTATGAACATTACTTTTGTAGCAGAAAATCGGGAAGATGAAACGGCATTTTTAGACTTTGTAAAACCTTATCAGATACATGGCATAAAAGGATACCGCACGGTAGGCGGATTTAGAGCATCTTGTTATAATGCATTGCCGATAGACAGTGTGCGAGTACTGGTAAATGCCATGCAGGAGTTTGAACTGAGTAAAAAATAATTTATATTATTTTACCTGCCAAAATTTTTTATAAATAATGATTTTCAAAAACTATTTTCATGCATAAACATGAAAGTTTATAGTACATTTGTATGCTATATTCAATTTTAACAATATGTACAGAATTTTAATTGTAATTCTTTTTTTCATCATTTATAAAGGTGTAGAATCTAAAGATTATTTTAATCCCTTAATTCTAAAAGATAGTATTCCGGGAAAAAAAGGGCTACCTTCTTTTTGTAAAGAAATAGCAAATGAACATCTTTTTTTTGCACCTGAAGAAGACTACAATTTATTAATAGGTAGAGGCAGTTTTGACCAAAATAAAAAACAAGGTGAATGGAAACTATACACTTATGACAGTATTTTGCGTGCTAAGGGTAATTATGAGAGTAATTTAAAATCTGGTAATTGGCAATATTTGTATAATAATGGCAATATACAAATCGAAGGAAAATTTATCAAAGGAGAGGCAGAAGGACTTTGGACTTCATATTTCAGTAATGGAAAAATTAAATGGCAAGGAAATTACAGCCACAATCTCATGCAAGGAAAATGGAAGTTTTATTATAATAATGATACGCTTGCCGGTATTGTAAACTTTATTGATGGAAATGCAGAGACAATAGGAGTTACCGGTATTCCACTAAACGGCAGAGATGGGTTGTTTATTTCTTACTTCTCTAATGGAAAAGTGCTTGGAATTCAAAATTGGAAAAATAATCACTTAATTGGATTATGTAAACAATATACTGACAATGGAAAATCGCTGGATTATATAAAAAAATATAATGATGATGGAAAGTTAGACAGTGTGTTAACAGATTACAGCAATAATAAGGTAGCATCTGTCACTACCTACAAGAATGGTGTTAAAGAAGGTGTTTATAAACAATACAGAGACGGGAATTTATCAGAAAGTGGTTACTATACAAACGACAAAGAAGACAGTTCTTGGACAAGCTATGACTATGATGGCAAGCCTACAGAAGTTTATACTTACTGGCAAGGAATGAGAGAAGGCAGTTACAAAAAATATCGGATAAAAGAACGTGGTTCTCATGTTATATTAACTGACATCAACGATGAATGGATGCAAAAAGAAAGCTCTTATTTTGTTTCAGAAGAAGGTTATTACAAATTCGGGAAATTAAACGGCTTACAAAAATTTTATGAAGATGATGGTGTCTTAACTGAAAGCAACCTTTATAAAAATGATAAGCTAATAAATCATACAGAATACAATGAAAAAGGACAAAAAATAAGAGAAGAAATTATGGGTATTGATGGAAACCAATCACGCTTATTAACGTATTCAAATCAGGGAAAAACATTGACAGATCTTAAATTTAATGGTTATAAAAAAGATGGGATTGAAATTACTACGTTTGACAATGATTCTATCATTTCTGATGAAACTAAATATACGGATGGATATAAGAATTACAATAAAACTTATTTTGAAGACGGCTCTCCTAGGCTAATTGAATATTATAATTCAAATGATGAATTAGACGGAATAAGAAAGGAATATTTAGAACCCGGAATATTGTATAAAACAGAACATTATGCTAACGGGATATTAAATGGAGATTATATTTCTTATACGTATGATTTGGAACACTATTCACCTTATGATACTACACCAGTTAAATTGCTTTTGGATGAGCAAGGAACGTATGTCAATGGACTAAAAGAAGGTGTTTGGCGCTTTTCAGACAAGTTGGTTATATACGATAATACTTTGCCTTTAGATCAAACTCGAAATCATTATTTTGTTCAGAAATACAAGGAAGACGAAATGATTGGAAAGGCTACTGAATACTATCAAAATGGCACTAAATGTGGAGAAGGCATGCTTAATGAATACCAAAATAAAATTGGTTTTTGGAAATCTTGGTATCCAAACGGCAAACAGCACACAGAAATTGAATATCCGGATGAATTCTGCAGTTATCCCGTAAATAAATACATCAATATATGGGATGGTGAAGGAAAATATATTATTAAAAATGGTGAAGGATACATTTCCTTACGTGACACGTTAGGTAAAATAATAAAAAGTGGAGCTATTAAAAATCAAGTATTAGATGGCATTTGGAAAACTAATAATTCTAATGGCATGTTAGAATATTGCGAATTCATTACCAATGGAAATGAAATGAATGCCCTGGATTACCCTAAAGATAATTCAGAAACAGTAGAACTGAAGTATAAAAAAAATATGTTGTTGCTGGAAAATACATATAACGAAGTTTATAAAAAATATTTCGACACGCTTTCATGGGTAAAAATGGATAGTAATTTCTCTATTTACCATTTTATTCCGGAAAGCAAAATAATTGACACCACCCACTCATTCAATTATTCATATACTTCGTGGATAGATACTGGACGGATATTCTTAAATTCTTTCCATAATTCAGACAAATTTGATACAGAAGAATATGCTGAACCGCTCACCGTTACTGAATCAAGTATAGATGAGAATAAAAATAATATTACTCCTGAATTCAGATTAGATTCCTATAATTTTATTAATTACCTGAAATATTTTTATATAGATGACGAAGTTCTGATACGAATAAAGATTGCAGTAAATAATAAAAAGAAAACTATAGGTTATATGTATTTTTATGTAGTAGTAGAATCATAATTAATCACAAAGAACAGCAGGTAAATCGCATTCAATCAAAATATGAAACTAAACTATCTATTTTGATATTTTAATATATATTTATTTTTTTTAGAAGATTAATAACTATTAGGATGAGTTACAATACCAGGATGAGTTAGTGTATTGCAAAACATGGAAAATTATGTTGATTGCCTCTCTACAACTAACAACCTTTCAGCAATGTAGTGCTTAAAAAACACACAATTACTCACTATTCGATTTTGATTGCAGGTGATGCCTCTTAACTATATGGTTTTGCTATGCTATAAGAATTGCCAAAGTCGTGGTAAGGTCAAATAAATTTGTTTTTACTTAGTTCAATAACTTACAATATAAAAAACACGCAACTCTTTCACTGCGTGTTGCATAAAATTTGAAAATAGTTTGTAAAAGAATTACTTTAATTTCCTTTAGATAAACAACATGTGTGTACCCAAACCTTTAGCTCTTCCATAAAAATCGCCAACGGTCAATACGCCATCTAATTCATCTATCAGGTCTTCTTTTTTGTAGTGGAACATATCCATTGCTAATTTACAAGCCCATAGCTTACAACCTGATGCTGATAAAATTTCCAGAAATTCTTTTACGCCCGGCATGTCCAATTTATCCATCTCTTTTTTCATCATATAGGTTGCCAGTGATTCCATACCCGGCAAACCGCCCAGCATAGTAGGCATGTGCATGGCAGGGTTGCCCACTGTAGCAATATGCAAACCTTCTAATTTTTCTTTGTGTATGGCTTCCAACCCGAAAAAGGTAAAAAACAGTTCGGCTTCTATGCCTTCCATGCGGGCACCGTTGGCAAGCACAAATGCGGCATATACATTTTCTAAAGTGGCTTTAGACAAGATGATCATCATCTTTTTAATTTCTCCATTAAATTCGTTCATGATATTGGTTATTAGTTATTTGTTATTTGTTATTGGTTATTGGGGATTGGTCATTAGTTGTTAGTAATTGGTTATTAGTTATTGGTTATTAGTTATTAGTTATTGGTTATTAGTTATTAGT
>CAYVGM010000125.1:0-7716 GCA_964451125.1 uncultured Chitinophagales bacterium | reverse complement strand
GAATGTCCACCTGCAATATTAATTGGAGCTAAACCACAGATTACTAGTCCACCCCAGTCGCCGGGTGCACGTGCACCTTGTGCCTTTTCTGAAGTAAAAATAATCGGATTTGCAGCGGTACCTTCAGCTATTAGCTTGCTTCCTCTTTGTATAATAAGCGTACCTTTGCTTGCTTTTTCACCAATAATAATTGTACCGGCTTCAATCGTTAATGTCCCTTTTGCTCCGGAGGCGTTGTCCATTGTTGTGCCATCATCAGCACCTACTCTTACATAACCTGATAGTTTGTAAACGGTGTCTTTATCCCATGTAATATTCCCGCTTAATGTGCCTGTTACCGTTTTTACAGGTTTATCCGTTGGAGTTACAGGATTGTTGTTGTCATCGCTTTTGCTGCAACCGGCTACTATCATGACGATAAACGCGATTGCCGGTAATAATAAGTTTGTTTTTTTCATAAATTGATTTTGAGTTTATTTAAAAAGTATATTTTACACCAAGAGAAATTTGTGTTCCCGTTTTGTAGGACTGAAATACTTGATCTTGTTTGCGTTTTAATTTTCCATCGCTGTTGCCATCTTGCAACAAAACATATTGCTGATTGATTAAGTCCGTTAAGCCTAAGCTTAACTCAACTTGTTTTTTAAAAGTATAAGATGCATTGAAATCTAAAGAATGTCTAGGCATTTCATAGATATCCGGATAGTCTTGTGCGCCTACATAAAGGATTCGCTTACCAGTAATGTTATAGAGCAAATTAAACTGGATTCGTTTGTCTTTATTATTATAAAAGATGCCGGCATTTACCATAAATGGTGCTTGTCCTTGAAGAGGTCTGTTATTTGTTTGACCAAGTGACTGAGTACTGTCCAAATGAACTTTGCTCTTAATATAGCTGGCATTCAGTACTAAGCTAAAGTCTTTTAAAAAGGTTGTGGTGCGACTGAAATTTTTGCGCACTTCAATTTCTACTCCATAGGCTTGCGCATTTTGCGCATTTTGAAATGAAAAAGTGCGATTGCCCAAGTCTTTTGTAAAGGTTTCTATAGGATTGTTAAAGTGTTTATAAAATGCGGCAAGGCTGATTCCTTCTCCGTTAGACGGATAATATTCTAATCGTAAATCAGCATTGTGTATGGTGCAGTTTTTAAGATTAGGATTGCCCTTCATGACATAACTGATGTTAAAATCATAAAAGCCGAATGGTGCAATTTCTCTGAATTCCGGACGATTTACACTCATCCCATAAGCCGCTCTCAATATTAATTTGGGAATGATGCTATAACTGATGTTTAATGAGGGCAAAATGGCGTGTTGTATATTATTAACTTTAATAGCATCACCGGTAAGGGTTGCCGACTGTAATCGCTGAATATTCATTTCATATCTCAATCCGGCAATGATGCGTAGCTTCTTAGCTATGGATAAGTCCAGATTGGCATAGGTGGCTGATAATATACTACTGGCATTATATTGGTCACTTTTATTAGTAGCTTCATCCAGTTTTATTCCCGAAGTGTTGTTAATGTTATCAGCTGAAAATAACTGCTGCAGTGTGCCGTTCTTTAAATTAGCATCAAACATGGAAATATTAGCTACGACAAATCCTAAATTTCGAGCGGTAAAATTTCTGTTTTTATAATCTAGAAACTGACCAACTACCAAAACCGGAGATAGGTCAACTTTTCTTTCTTTTGTCGTAAATCGGTGTAAGAGAGAAACAGATGCTGTTGCAGAATGTTCTTTCATTTTAGAAAAAAATCTGCCTAATACTTCGGGAGTTGCAGAGCCTGTTGGAATGCGTAGCACTTCCTTGCCCATGGAGGTGTCTACATCTGCAGCTGATTTTTTAAAATCAGGCTGATTTCTGTACGTATAATTATAACCTGCCATCCAGTTTAATTCTGACCGGATTTTGCTTAAATCAATCTTATCACTGAATTGCATGGCATACACGCCTCGGTATAAATGATCGAAGGCTTGATTATGTGCTTCTATATTAGAGGAATAATCTGTTCCATGCCGATTTACATATTGGTTTTGTGCATTGCTGTTTAGCAGATTATTAAAGGCAATGTTGTGATTCTTGATCTTGAATACCCAATTATGCAGTAACCCGATTTTCACCGAAGTTGTGTACTGCTCATCCATAAAATTATACTTGTAAACACTTCGTTGGTGTTCGGTATCATAGGCTTCATAGTCGGCTCTATTTATATCAAAATGAGTCTTAGTGATTGAATAATTAATTGCTGTAATATTCCCGATTAATACTTTTTCTTTCTTCAGTCGAGTGCCTTTGGTAAAAGAAATTCTTTGATCCGGCATGGCTAATCTGTTTTGTGTAGTCCAGTCATTATTCAGGCTTTCACCGGCTTTTTCTAACGTAGATTCATCAATATTTCTTAAATCACCCGGGAAATTATTTTTGAGGTGAAATTTTGTGTCCAATCCAATATAATTTCCGGCTCCTGCCTTTTGCTGATAAAACTTTTGAAAGCTTGTTCCGGTACGAAAGGTTGTTGTATATCCTATTTGCCAGTAGTTGCTATCAGGCAAACTCTTCGTATAAATTTTTACAACACCTCCTGCAAAATCACCGGGTATGTCGGCTGAAGGGCTTTTATAAATGATAATCCTGTCGAGCTGAGCACTGGGAATAACATCAAATGAAAATGAACGGATATCTGTTTCTAAGCTGGGTGCAATGGCATCTTGCAACATCACATTGTTATAGCGTTGGTTTAATCCTCTGATATTGATAAACGACCCTGAAATCAAAACACCCGGTATGCGTTTAACCACTTGCGACGCATCTCTGTCGGATGTTTTGGATATCTGAGAAGCAGAAATGCCACTCGCAATTTGAGTGGCATTTTTAAGTTCTAATAAAACGGCAGTTTCCGTGTTGGTTCTTTTATAATCTTGTATTTGTACTTCCTGTAATTCATTTGCACTTTCATCCAAACTTACGTTCAGTGTTGTAGTGGCATCTGCTTGCACAAGTACACCGCTTATTTTTTTATCCGCATAACCTATGTAAGAAAATGTAAGTGTGTAGTTGCCCTTTTGTAAGTCTTTGAGTTCGTAATTTCCATCCATATCGGTAACTGCACCTGATGTTGTGCTGTCTATAGTAATATTTACTCCTATGAGCGTTTCCTGTGTTTTTTTGTCAATGACAGTTCCTGTAATTTTTCCTTGCTGTGCATGAAGCTGTGATAAGCTGATAAAAATAAGAACAATGCAAGCCGTAATTTTGTGTGTAATCATCTGTAAAATTTATGTTGCAAAGTACTTGCTGTTATTTAACCTGTCTGTAAACAGATATTGTATTTTGCAGGGTATTCTTACGTGTAATTGTGTGCAAAAAGTGTCTATTGCGTTATAAATGTGTTTTTTAAAAATAGTTTTTGTGAAAATAACCTTACATAACTTAGACGAATGCCTATCTTAGCTTACATGTTGACTTTTTTAGAAGAGATTGTGTCGAATATTGATGAAAACCAGCTTTCATCCTTGCATAAGCAAGCTTATATTTTCCCTACTCGCCGAGCAGGGGCATATTTTGTAAAATATTTAAAATCTCGATTTAGAAGTATTCCTTTTCTCCTGCCGGAAATACTGACGATACAAGAATTTATCTATCGGTATTCATCTTATACTATTGCAGAAGAATTAGATTTATTGTTGGATTTGCATGAAATACATCTTCGTGTAGCAGAATATGACCAACCTTTGGAAAAGTTTTTGCCATGGGGAAAACTTATACTGAAAGATTTTGATGAATGCGATAAGTATTTAGTGGATACCCAAAAAATATTTTCTCTTTTAAACGAACAAAAATCATTGGAAGATTTTTCATTTCTGGATGAAGAATTAAGAACCTACATTGAACAATTTTTACTGACAACATTAACTATTAAAAACCAGGAAGAAACCTATAAGCAGCATTTCATTAAAACATGGCGTTTGCTTGGTGAAATCTACACACATTTTCAGCAAAAACTCAACAATGAGAAGAAAGCTTACGAGGGTATGATGTACAAGGACGTGTTGCAGCAATTAGAAAGCAGTAAACTGATACTGTCTTATTCACAAATTATTTTTGTTGGTTTCAATGCTTTGACATTAAGTGAAGAGAAAATATTTAAAACAATTGCAAAATCTTATGCTGCAAATTTCTTTTGGGATATTGCAGATGATTTTATGGTAAACAAACATCATGAAGCCGGCATTTTCATGCGGCTGAATAAGCTTGCATTTCATACAAAAAACAATCACTGGATAAATCAGCAAGCCATACAGAAAGAGGTAACAATATGCGGTATTGCGTCTGATGTAGGGCAAGCCCAATATGCGGTTTCGCTTTTGTGTGAAGATAAACACAAGCAAGTTGCTTTAGTGTTGTGCGATGAGCAATTGCTGCATCCGCTTTTATATCATGTAGAAGCAGACCAGTGCAATATTACCATGGGCTACCCGGCTCGCTATCATGAAGTGTTTGCTTTTACAACACAGCTCATACAATTTTATTCGAGAGCCAGACTGCGTGAACAACAAACAGATTTTTATTACCGTGATGTTTTAGGGTTAATGCAATCTGTATTTTTGAGACCTAAAATTCGTGATTTAGAAAAACTACAGGCAACAGCAAGCTATTTTGTACCCTATTTTCCGGAAAATTATATCCGGGATTTCTTTCCCGATTTTCTGTTTATCCGGGATTATTCATTTACGGCTATCCTTCATCAGGTTATTGCCATTATACAATCATCTGAATTTGATGATGCCTATTTTATTCCGGTACGAGAAGCGATTATAGAATCACTATCTTCATTTGTCGATTTGATAGCACGTAAGCAGTTAGAATTATCCCGTGAAATTTTACCGCAGCTTTATCGTCAGTATTTCTCAGGCATTAAAATTCCATTTGAAACAAAAACAGAAAGCCGGGTGCAAATTATGGGTTTTCTGGAAACACGACTCATGGATTTTGATGAAGTTATTATACTTTCAGCAAATGACGATAAATTGCCCGGCAGTCATAAGAACAATTCATTTATTCCCTATAATTTGCGCAAAGGATTTGGCTTGCCAACTTATGAACAAGCAGATGGAATAGGAGCCTATCATTTTTACAGATTACTTAAGCGTGCAGAAAAGATTACTTTGCTGTACAATAATAAAAGTGGCGAAGACAGCAGTGAAAAAAGCCGTTTTATCAGACAGATAGAACATGAATGGACATCTAAGGCAGGTACGCTCAAGCATAAGGTGATACTGCCGGAAACAAAAACTGACCTGCCACCTGAGCACGAGCAACCCATTGAGATAAAGAAAACAGATGCAATGAAAGTACAATTGGCAGAACGGGTATATTCACCTACCGCACTAAAATTGTATATCAAATGCCCTTTGCAATTTTATCTGCGCTATGTAGAGAAAATTAAAGAACCCGAACAATCGGATGACGACTTTGATGATGGTACATTCGGACTTATTTTGCATAAAACATTAGAACTTATCTATAAACCCTATATCGGAAAGACGATTTCTGAAGAGAATATCATCGCATTTTCATCTGTTTCATTTATTCGTAAAAAAATAAAAGAAGCATGCGAATCGGAAGATTTGAAACTGCCGAAAGAAATTCTAAGCAGTCGGCATCAATTGCAATTTAAAGTGATAGAAGCCTATGTGAAGCGCATATTAGTTAATGATGCCAAAGAAAATGAATTGCAGGTATTGCATACAGAACAAAAATTCAAATGGGAAAATTTATTCTTGCAAAATGGAGCTTTAGTTGCCTTGGAAGGAATATTTGACCGTGTAGATAAAATGGATGAAAACACGATACGTATTATAGATTATAAAACTGGTGTAATTCACTTGCCGGATTTTCCGAATGAAGATGAACAGCCGGACAAGTTTTTAGACAGTCTCTTTACGTTTACAGATAAAAATCATGATTACAGTGCAGCATTTCAGGGGCTTTTATACGCACTGATGTACTACAAATTATTTAACTGCACCCATATTATTGTCGCTTATCATCATACCCGTACCATCACTTCTGGACTGAGTTATCTCAATGAAGGCAAACCTATACCTGTTGATTTATTGCTGGCATTTGAAAAAAGATTATCAGATTTGCTGAGTGAAATTATTTACAAGCAAGATTTTTTTATACAATCTGAAAATAAAAATGCGTACCACTATTCGCCGTACGCAGATATGCTTGGTATAAGTTAATACTGTTTAATGAATATCTTTTCTTTCAGTTGAGTACGTTGAAGTATCGCCTTTTTCGCGCTTTAGATTTTCAAATTCTTTTTGCACCATGGTTTGTTCATCGCCATGATAAGTTTGCCAGTATTGATAACCGATTACAGCACCCCAAATTATGGTAACAAAACTTAAGCCCGGCGTAAACCACATTAAGCCAAAAGCTTTTGCCAGCCAAAGGAATCCAATTACTAATGCATATATCATAGCATGGCGTTTAAATTTGGCTCGTTTCTGAGCCGTTTCCCAAAGTTGCGCATCGTTTTTATTAAATTCTCCCAGTTCGTTCATTTTATTTTGTTTTCCATTATAACGCAAAATCTCTACAAAAAATTCCCTGAAATCAAAAATTATTTCATCACTTGTTTGATAATAGGCAATTTGACATTGTAGGGCGGATAACGCAAAGGCACATCCGGCCAGGTTACTTTATTGCAAACCGGTTTTTTATGTGTAAAGGTATCGAAACTGTATTTGCCATGATAAGCGCCGATACCGCTATTGCCAATACCGCCAAAAGGTAGCTGGTCGTTGATAAAATGAGAAATAGTATCATTAATACAACCACCGCCAAACTGTATAGCCTGGATAAACTGTTGCTGAGTATCATAGCTGTTGGAAAAGAGATAAAATGCCAATGGTTTCTCAAATCGTTTGATGATGGCAATAGCTTCTTCCATAGAGCCAATAGAAATGGCAGGCAAAATGGGGCCGAAAATTTCATCTTGCATCAAAGGATGTTCCATATCGTCTATTTCAATGAGCGTAGGTGCAATATAGCGGGTTTCCTCATCAGTTTGTCCGCCGGTAATAATATTACCGTCTACTATCATAGCCGCTAACCTTTTGAAATGTTTATCATTGATGATGCGCGGATAATCTGTGCTTTCCTGAATATTATTGCCATAAAACGAGGTTACACTATTTGCAAAAGCCGAATAAAATTTATCCTTTACATCTTCATGAATCAGAAGGTAATCCGGTGCAACGCAAGTTTGTCCGCCATTCAAAAATTTTCCCCAGGCAACACGTTTTGCCGCCACTTCCACATCGCTGTTTTTATCTACCACACACGGGCTTTTTCCGCCCAATTCCAAGGTTACAGGCGTCAGATATTCTGCGGCAGCACGGGCAATTGTTTTGCCTATTTCAACCCCTCCCGTAAAGAAGATATAGTCATAGCGTTGCGCCAGCATTTCATTATTATCTGAATGTTCTTCAAGAACGGTTAAGTATTGCGTGCTGAAGTTATCCTCAATGATTTTATAAATGAGATGATGCGTATTCAATGCAGCTCTGGGTGGTTTGATGATGCATGTATTACCTGCTGCCATAGCACCAACAACCGGAGCTAAAGTTAATTGAAAAGGATAGTTCCATGCACCGATAACCAGACATACGCCGTATGGTTCCGGATAGATATAGTTT
>CAYVGM010000124.1:1731-7835 GCA_964451125.1 uncultured Chitinophagales bacterium | reverse complement strand
TGTAAATGAAGACGGAAGCTTAAGTGATTTTGCTGTGCAAAAATCATCATGGCCTGTATTAGATGCAGAAGCATTACGCGTGGTAAAACTGATGCCTAATTGGATGCCTGCAACAGAAAATGGAAAAGCTGTCAAAGAGAAAGTAGTGTTGCCAATTATGTTTAATTTGAAAATGCGGGATAAAGGGAATAACAATCAAGCCAGTGAATGAAATCTAAAGAAGAAATAGTAAAAAACTGGCTACCCAGATACACAGGGAGAGCATTGGAAGATTTCGGTGAATACATTATTCTTACAAATTTTTCCAACTATATTCATCTCTTTGCCTCATGGAATCAAGTAGAGGTAATGGGCTTGGATAAACCCATGCAAACAGCAACAGCAGAGAATATCACTATCATAAATTTTGGGATGGGGAGTCCGCTTGCCGCCACCATGATGGATTTGCTTTCGGCTATCCAGCCTAAGGCTGCCATATTTTTAGGTAAATGCGGAGGGTTGAAAAAGAAGAATGAAATTGGTGATTTTGTATTGCCCATAGCAGCAATAAGGGGAGAAGGTACTTCCAACGATTATTTTCCGCCCGAAGTGCCGGCTTTGCCGTCATTCGCTTTGCAAAAAGCAATTTCTACTACAATAAGAGAATTTCAGCAAGACTACTGGACGGGAACGGTTTATACTACCAACCGTCGTGTTTGGGAACATGATGAGGATTTTAAAGAATACTTGCGCAAAATTCGCGCTATGGCAATAGATATGGAAACGGCCACTCTTTTTTCTGTAGCTTTTGCCAATGAAATTCCGATAGGTGCATTATTGCTCGTTTCTGATCAGCCCATGATACCGGAAGGTGTTAAAACTGAAGAAAGTGACAAATCTGTTACATCCAATTATGTAGAGTTACACATCAAAATTGGTATCGAATCATTGCGTCAGTTGATGAACCGTACTACTACAATTAAGCACCTTCGTTTTGAGGATTAGTCTCTGCGACGACCACCCATAAAGATAGAAATGTAATACAACAAGGTTACTAATGAGCCTAATGCTGCAATTACATAGGTGGATGCTGCCCATTTCAAGGCATTTTTCGCTTTTTCCAAATCTTTAGATGGCATAATGCCGGCTTTGTCTATCCATTGTACTGCACGTGCAGATGCATCAAATTCGACAGGTAAGGTAATGAAACTGAAGAGTGTAGTGATGGCAAAAAGGATAATACCTAACAGCAATACCCAAGGCACTTGACCTTTAGTAAATGCCAAGACAGCCAATCCGCCCATAATAATCCATTGTACTATATTGGAGCTAAATTGCACTACAGGCACCAATTTGGAACGCATGGTCAACCAATTATAAGCAGTTGCATGCTGCACCGCATGTCCACATTCGTGCGCAGCTACAGCAGCGGCGGCTACATTAGCTTGTCCATATACCCAGTCGCTCAAGTTTACGGTTTTGGTTGCCGGATTGTAATGGTCGGTCAGTGCACCTCCTACAGCAACTACTTTAACATCATGGATGCCGTTTTCGTAAAGCATACGCTCTGCTACTTCTTTTCCTGTCATATTCAAAGGAAGTTCAGAATATTGCTGGAAACGGCGTTTCAGCATGGTGCTGGCAAGAAAACTAACACCGAAAATCAAGATAGAAATGAGATAAATACCTGTCATGTAATTATTTTATTTTGTTTAAAATGCTTCCGAAAAATAAGACCTTATCGCCATATTTTTCAATAATTTGTTCTTTAAATTTCTTGTCTATAACAATAATGTGCCGATTATAAGTTCCCAAATCGGAAAATTTTTGATGCAGACAATACGTAAATCCGTCGCTGTCATCTACATTGGCTAATTGAAATAAATCAAAGTCGATATCATTTTCTTGTGTATAGTTTTCTAATAAATCTAAAAAAGAATTTGCTTCAGCTAAATCTACTTTGAATGTAATGTTATAAACCAGCATATCGCAAATGTAGAAAAAAAGAGAGAAATACAGGGAAGTAGCGCATACGGCGCAGCTAAACTGTTAGTCTTATTTTAGAAAGAAAAAATACTAATTATCACATTACAATCACCCGATTGCCTATCATCTTTTTCAAGTTCAATAAGGCATAGCGCATTCTGCCTAAAGCGGTATTGATATTTGTTCCGGTCATTTCCGCAATTTCTTTAAAACTCATATCGGCATAATGGCGCAAAATCAAAACTTCTTTCTGATCAGGAGGCAATTTATCTATCATATCCCGCAGGGTATCAGCCGTTTGCTGACGCATGATTTTGTCTTCCCTGTTTTCATCAAGCAGTCCCATCGAATTTTGCACTACATTACTATCCACATCCACCGTATTAGGCATGCGTTTATTTTTACGGAAATAATCCATACATAAATTATGGGCTATCATCAGCACCCAAGGCAAAAACTTACCTTCTTCATTATATCTGCCCTGCTGAAGCGAATCAATTACTTTAAAAAAAGTTTCCTGGAAAATATCCTCCGCCTGAGTACGGTTTTTCAGCTTAATCAGGATAAAAGAAAATACCTTACGCTGGTACTTGTTCAATAATTGAGCAAGTGCTTGCTGGTCGCCGTTGATGTAATTTTGCACCAACTCATTGTCAGATAATACAATTGGATACATGATCTCAAAACTTTTGTTGTTAAATAAATAGCCGTCGTCATGTAAAAATTGCTCAATCTTTTCTGATTTATTTATTATTGTTAGTTGCCAGATTAAATATAAATAACCTATTTTACAGCGTGTTTACCTTTAACAGTATTTAACGCAAGAATCATTCCAATAGTATGTCAAACGTTAAGAAATTAACTAAATCCACCCAAAAAAATATCCTTATAAAAGGAGCAAGAACGCATAATCTTAAAAATGTAGATGTAGAGATTCCCAGAGATCAGCTTGTTGTGATAACCGGAGTTAGCGGAAGCGGGAAATCTTCACTTACTATTGACACGCTTTATGCTGAAGGGCAGCGTCGCTATGTGGAATCACTATCCTCTTATGCCCGTCAGTTTCTTAACCGCATGAATAAGCCTGATGTGGACTATATCAAAGGCTTGTCACCTGCCATAGCCATTGAACAGAAATCAACCACCGGCACTACCCGCAGTACTGTAGGGACGCTTACAGAAATTTATGATTATTTGCGATTATTGTATGCTAAGGTTGGTAAAACTTATTCTCCTGTTTCTGGTAAGGAAGTAAAGAAACAGGATGTTGCTGATGTACTTGCCTATATTACCGGTTTTGATGCACAAACCAAAATACAAATTTTAGCTCCACTATATAAGCTTGACGAAAATAAATTATCATCCTTGTTACAAGACGGCATACAGCGCTTACTGATAAATGATGAAGTGGTTCGTTTAGATGAAGTTAAACTTCCGCATTCTTTTCCAAAAAATGCTGCCGTCTATATTCTTATCGACCGAGTTACGGCTAAGCAAGATGAAGATAATTTGCACAGGCTTGCCGATTCTGTCCAATTGGCATTTGCAGAAGGAAACGGGACCTGTGTAGTGGATATACCGGATAGGAAAAAACAGACTTTTTCTAACCGATTCGAATTGGATGGAATGCTGTTTGAACAACCTACTCCACAGTTTTTTAATTTTAATTCTCCTTTTGGTGCTTGTCCAAAATGTGAAGGATTCGGTACCATTTTGGGTATAGATGAAGACTTGGTGATACCTAATAAAAATTTATCTGTGTATGAAGATGCCGTAGTCTGTTGGAAAGGAGAAACGACAGGATTATGGAAAAAACAATTAATAAAAAATGCATCAAAAGCTGATTTTCCTATTCACAAACCCATTATCGATTTGGATAAAAAGCAATATCAAATGCTTTGGAATGGTTGTGCATATTTTCAGGGCATACATGATTTTTTTAATGATGTTGAATCCCAAACCTATAAGATTCAATATCGGGTGATGTTAGCTCGTTACCGCGGGCGTACCAGTTGTAATGCGTGTGGCGGTTCGCGCATACGTAAAGATGCCTCTTATGTAAAAATCAATAATACCGATATCGGGGAATTATTATTGATGCCGATTAAAAACCTGAATGCTTTTATTCAAAAAATCAAATTAGCTGAATCTGATAAAAAAATAGCTGACCGCATTTTACTCGAAATAAAAAACAGGCTGCATTTTATGATGGATGTCGGTTTGGATTATCTTACATTAAATCGTTTTTCCAACACGCTCAGCGGTGGTGAAACGCAACGCATCAACCTTACCCGCACTTTAGCCAGTAATTTATCCGGTTCGCTTTACATTCTGGACGAGCCCAGTGTCGGCTTGCATCCAAGTGATACAACAAAATTAATTGCAGTATTACGTCATTTACGCGATTTAGGCAATACCGTCATTGTAGTAGAACATGAAGAAGAAGCCATACGCAGCGCAGATTACCTGATTGATGTAGGGCCATTTGCCGGCACCCTGGGCGGTCAAATCGTTTTTAGCGGAAATGTAGATGATATTATCAAACATCCCAACAGTTTAACGACTAAATACCTGACTCATGAGCTGGAGATTGAACTTCCTAAACAAAGACGTAAACCGGTTAATTTTATAGAATTATCCGGTGCAAGACAAAACAATCTTAAAGATATCGATGTAAAAATCCCTTTGCAAGCATTCACCGTTATCAGCGGAGTTTCCGGCTCGGGTAAGACCACTTTAGTCAAACAGATTCTTTATCCTTATCTAAAAATACAGTTTGACGGTATCGGAAATAAGCCGGGATTATTTAAAGAAATAAAAGGATATAAAAACAAAATCAAACGAGTGGAGTTAGTCGATCAAAACCCGATTGGCAGAAGTTCGCGAAGCAATCCGGTAACCTATATCAAAGCTTATGATGCTATACGGGAAGTATTTGCACAACAACCATTGTCAAAAATCAGAGGTTATCAGGCTAAACATTTTTCATTTAATGTTGAAGGCGGGCGTTGTGATGAGTGTGAAGGTGAAGGCGAAAAGGTTGTGGAAATGCAATTTCTTGCAGATGTACATTTACAGTGTGAGGTATGCAGAGGTAAGCGTTTTAAGAGCGAGATACTGGAAGTTTTATACAAAGAAAAGACCATTTCGGATGTATTGGAAATGACTGTGGATGAAGCCATTACTTTCTTTGCCGATAAAAAAGATGTGGTCAACAGATTAATGCCATTACAAGAAGTAGGACTGGGCTACATACATCTGGGACAAAGCAGTTCTACACTTAGCGGCGGTGAAGCCCAACGAGTAAAACTGGCATCCTTTCTTACCAAGGGCAATACGAAAGAGTCGGTTTTATTTATTTTTGATGAGCCGACAACCGGCTTGCATTTTCACGATATCAATAAACTTTTAAAAGCCTTTAATGCGCTGATTGAAATCGGGCACACAGTAATCGTGATTGAGCATAATATGGATGTAATAAAAAGTGCAGATTGGGTAATAGACCTAGGCTCCACCGGAGGTGAAGAGGGCGGCTATTTGTTATATCAGGGTACACCTGAAGGTCTTATAAAAAATGCAAAATCTCAAACAGGAAAATACCTGAAGGAGAAGTTGAAAGTGTAATCTGGATGTGCTTCTTTCTTCAGTCTAAATTATTATCAAAGATTCACCTCGCTTGCACCGCTTACTTTAAAAATATGGCAACAGTCGTGCCCTGCTTGTATAGTAGTGCGCACGGCTTCAGTACCATTTCTATATCCGATAAAAGTAATATCCATTTCGGCAGTACCTTGCGGTATCTGCCCATCACTGACTACCGGATAACCATATAGTGCATATAAATCTTGATCAGCAGCTGTAATATTTGTTTTCTCATTTATTACTGCACCGGTAGCCGTATTGATTGTTTTGAAAGAAGTAATTCGGTTGTCTGTAGGCGGCACGGATACATAATTGATTTTTAAACTGATGGTTCTGTAATCCATGGTACATATAGCACTGTCGCAGTTAATATTCGGAGTTGTTCTATGAATGTCAGCCAGTTGTACCGTTTTTCCAACCATACAAATACTAGCCGCGGATACTTCTTTATAACAGCATTGTACGGGCATGCCCTCTGATTTTTGTAAAGTAAAATC
>CAYVGM010000124.1:0-1631 GCA_964451125.1 uncultured Chitinophagales bacterium | reverse complement strand
CTTTCTTCTATCAATGGATAAACGATATAAACTTGCCTGCCTAAGGCTATTTCATCACGCAAAAACTGAAATACTGCCAGCCTGTGATTTTCTGTTCGATGCACGGTTTTTATTGATTTTCTGCCCGGAGGTAATTCATCCAAGACAGATACATCCAAATCGCCGTAAAGGGTAAGTGCAAGTGTGCGAGGTATCGGTGTTGCCGTCATTACTAATACATGAGGAGGCATTGTGTTTTTCTTCCATAATTTAGCTCGTTGAGCTACGCCAAAACGATGTTGTTCATCAATAACCGCCAAACCTAAATTTTTAAACTGCACACTGTCTTCAATCAGTGCATGTGTGCCGATGATGATTTTTAATTCACCCGATGCAAGTTCGGCAAGCAGTTGCTTTCGTTCTTTAGCTTTAGTAGAACCTGTAAGCAACCCGATTTTTAAATTTATTTTGGAACAAAGTTCAGAAATGCCCGCAAAGTGTTGCTGGGCAAGAATCTCGGTAGGCGCCATCAAACATGCCTGAAATTGATTATCTAATGCCATCAGCATCGTGAGTAAGGCTACGATGGTTTTTCCGCTGCCGACATCTCCTTGCAAAAGCCGGTTCATTTGTGTGCCGCTCAACGTGTCTTTCCGTATTTCTTTTAATACCCGTTTTTGGGCATTGGTCAATTCAAACGGTAGGGCATGTTCATAAAAGGAATGAAAATAATTATCTACCTTTTCAAAAACGAACCCTTTTTCTTTTTTGCGTATGAGTTTGAGCTGTAATAGTTGTAATTGAATAAAAAATAATTCTTCGAATTTTAGACGTTTTTCAGCTTGGTTTTGCAAAGCTAAAGTTGCAGGCAGATGGATATTTTTGATTGCATCAAAACGGGAAAGTAATTTATATTTTTCGGTAAGCGATGAGGGTAATATTTCTGCCAAATCGCTAGCTTTGAGCTGGTTCAGCAGGGCTGCAATGAGCTTGGAAATCCCCTTGCTGTCCAGTCCTTTTAATTTCATTTTTTCGGATGAATTATATAATGCCCTGAATGTGCCTTCATCACTTGATATGCTATTTTCTGCCTTTTCCAGCTCCGGATGCGCAATATTCAGCGTGCCGTTAAACCAGCTGGGTTTGCCAAATAAGATAAAAGTATCGGTCGTGTTGATGGCGTTTTTCACCCATTTAATACCCTGAAACCAAACCAGTTCAATATCGCCGTCCTTGTCATAAAACTGTGCTGTTAGTCTTTTTTTTCTGCCATCGCCCAACTCGCGAATATCTCTGAGTTTGCCTTTGAGCTGGATAAAAGTTTGGGTATTGTCGATATGCTGGGTGGAGTGAAATTGCGTGCGGTCGATATAGCGATAAGGATAATGTTTAAGTAAATCGCCAAAAGTAAAAACGCCCAATTCTTTTTTCAAAACATCCGCCCGTTCCGGACCAACGCCTTTTAGAAATTCTATGGGTGTGTTTAAAAAAGGTCTGTTGCTTGAAGTATGCACACAACAAATATACTGTTTATCTCATTGTTGCGCATTTTTGTATGAATGAAAGTGTGAGGTGGAATGGTTGTGTCATCTAATTATTGTGCAGTGAGGATATTCTAAAGTGTTGTCGTGCTGGAACATCGCTTATTTTTT
>CAYVGM010000123.1:0-7867 GCA_964451125.1 uncultured Chitinophagales bacterium | reverse complement strand
TTGTTTGAAAATGAAGAAAGACTGCGAACCTTAGAATCTTTGCGCAACGAAATTAAACAATCAGAAACTTCGGTAGAAAAACACAAATTACTCGTTGATGATTTGCGCAAAAAAGAAGAAGAAAATCTGGAGAAAATTAAAAATCTGGAAGAGAAAAACGAACAACTTCGACAAGATTTAACCAATAAAAACAGAACACTCGACGCAAAAAATAACGAATACAAGCTTACCAAAAACATGATAGACAATCTGGAAGGTTTTCCGGAGTCTATCAAATTTTTGAAAAAAAATGTAAGCTGGTTGAAAGACACTCCTTTATTGTCTGATATTATTTATACCGAAGAAAAATATCGCATTGCCATCGAAAGTGTTTTACAACCTTATCTGAATAATTTTATTGTAGAAAATGAAAATGAGGCACTTAATGCCATTGATATTTTATCACAAAGTTCGGCAGGAAAAGCAGGTTTTTTGATATTGGATTATTTTAAATCACATGGTGCTGTCAATAAACATCATGCAATTGAACTAGCCGTAACTGCCAACGATATTATCCAGATTGAGGATAAATACAAACCTTTATTGACTTATTTATTGCAGGGGATTTTTATAGCAAATGAAGGTGCAGATGTCAATAAATTATTTCAACAATTACCGGATAAAAAGGATATTTACATCATTTCTAATAATGGACATTTACTGAAATCTGATAAACAAATTTCAGGTGGCGCAGTTGGTTTGTTTGAAGGTAAAAGATTGGGTAGAACCAAAAATCTGGAGATTCTTGAAAAAGACATAAAAAAACTGGAAACGGAAGTACTGGAGCTCAAAAAAGTAACCCAGGACACACATAATGAGTTGCAAACACTGAAAGTAAATTCATACAGAAATGTAATTGAACGCGAGGATAAAGAACTGCAAAATCAGGAAAAACAATTAGTGGCTCTTCATTCTAAATTAGAAAGTGAAGAAAATGCGGTAGGAAAAGTAAACACTCAAGCCCAGGAACTTCGTGATGCTATCAATGCATTAATGGAAGAAATTACTCCATTGAAAGAAAACCTTGTCCTTCATATTCAAACGGCAGATGCGGATAAAAACTCAATGGATGCGATGGAACTGGATTTTCGCAAAGCCAATGAAGTGTACAATCAGATTTCTCAGGAATATAATCAGTCGAATATTTTATTTATTCAGCAAGAAAACAAATTAAAATCTAACCAACAGACCCTGCAATACAAACAGTCGCAACTGGAAGAAAATAACAAGCGTTTGGAAACTGCAGATATGGACATCACCACAGCTCAAGCTGAGATTAGTATTTTACAAAAAAATATTGCCGAAGCTGAAGAATTATTAGTGATGTCTTATAAAGAGAAAGACGATAAAATGCAAATGCTTTCTGCTCAGGAAACAGACTATTATAAACTGAAAGACGATATCAGCAATACAGAAGAAACTATCAGGGAAAAATCAAAATATAAAACACAGATAGAAGAACGTATAGCCGGAAAAAAAGATCTTGTCAGTGATTTAAAATTGCGTTTGAATGTATTAAAAGAAAGACTTTCGATAGAGTTTCACATCAATCCCGATGAATTTACCGAAAATCTGGAATTACCGGAAACACCTAAAGATGAATTGCAAGACCGAATTGATAAGGTGAAACGCCGTATAGAAAATTTCGGTGAAGTAAACCCGATGGCAGAAGAAGCCTACAATGAAATGAAAGATCGCTACGATTTCATCAATACGCAGAAGCAGGATTTGTTAGACTCAAAAGCGAACTTACTCGAAACGATGCTGGAAATAGAGAATACGGCGAAAGGACAGTTTATGGAAACCTTTAATGCCGTGCGTGATAATTTTATTCATGTATTTCGCAGCATGTTTACCGAAGATGATAATTGTGATTTGATTTTGGTAAATCCTGACGACCCATTGGAAAGTGAAATCGATATTATTGCTAAGCCAAAAGGAAAACGTCCGCAAAGTATCAATCAGTTGTCGGGAGGAGAGAAGACCTTGACTGCCTTGTCCTTATTGTTTGGCTTGTATTTATACAAACCGGCTCCGTTCTGTATTTTGGATGAGGTAGATGCACCCTTGGATGATACGAATATTAAAAAATTCAACGATGCTATCCGCAAATTTTCGCAGAATTCGCAATTTATTATTGTAACCCACAACAAATCTACGATGGCAAGCGTGGATAATATTTATGGCGTTACCATGGTAAAACAAGGTATTTCGCGCGTTGTGCCTGTCGATTTCAGTAATTTGAACTAGTTTTATATTATTTTTCATCATGAAAAAAATCGACCATATTGGCATTGCAGTAAATGATTTAGCCGACAGCACTGCATTATTTAATAAACTGTTTAACCGCACACCTTTTCATTTTGAAATACTTGAACAGATGCATTTGGAAGCGGCATTTTACCAACTCGAAGATACCAAAGTGGAATTATTACATCCTCAGAATGAACAAAGCACCGTACATAAATTTTTACAAAATAAAGGGCAGGGCATACACCATGTAGCTTTTGAGGTAGAAGATATTTATGCAGAAATTAACCGGCTTAAAAAAGAAGGATTTCAGCCATTAACAGAACAACCTTACAGAGGAGCACTGAATAAATTAGTTTGTTTTTTTCATCCCAAAACTACGAATGGGGTACTGATAGAATTATGTCAGAAAATGAAAGCAGAATAGTTGAGCAACTATTTTTATAAACTCAGTTTGTGCTGTGCCACTTTATTGAAAATTTCCATTTGCTTTTCATCAAGCTCATCACCGGTGAGTTCTATTTGTTGCATGATTTCCACCAGTGCGTTAATGCGCGCTTCGGTATCATAAAATTTATTGATAACCGCCACTCGCTTATTTTCTAAAATACAATAGCCCGATTGGAATGAACCTTTCTCGTACCGCACAATATATTTGTTCGATTTCATAATAGATTCCAAGATGCTAAGCGTGGACTGGTTATACCGAAAAGCCATAGCACAAAAGTACGCAGTGTAATGCTGAAAACAGCATAGAATTATACACATTTCAGCTTTTGTCAACAAAAGTCTATATAATCTATCAGGTTTTCAAAATGTAAAAATAAATGTTTATTTTTATAGGGTAAATTCAATTCATTGCTATCTAAAAAAACAAAATACGCCATAAATGCCCTGGTTTATCTGGCTAAAAAGCCGCCTAAACAACCCGTTCTGATTAGTGAAATAGCCGAAAAAGAACACATTCCCAAGAAGTTTTTAGAAACGATTTTACTCGACATGCGGAATGCAGGAATTTTGAACTCAAAAAAAGGAAAAGGCGGAGGTTATTATTTAATCAAAAAACCCGAAGAGGTAAATTTGGCAGAAATCATTCGTTATTTCGACGGAGCTATTGGTTTGTTGCCTTGTGTTACTCATAAATATTACGAAAAATGTGATGAGTGTGTGGATGAAAATACTTGCGGTATAAGAATGGCTTTTTTGCAAATACGCAATGAAACGGTAGAATTATTGAAAAAAGATACCTTACAAAAATTAATTGAAAACGAAAAAAAATTAAAACATGCTCAGCAAGCAAACATTCAAATTCCTGAGTGATCTGAAAAAACATAATGATCGCGAATGGTTTGAGAAAAACAAAAAATCGTACGAAGCAGCGCAAGCTGAAATCAAAGATTTTATTGCAGAATGGCTAAAGGCATTCTCTAAAAAAGATGAATCGCTTTCTCATCTTGAACCTAAAAACTGCCTGTTCAGAATTTACAGAGATGTACGTTTTTCGGCGGATAAAAGTCCGTATAAAACCAATTTGGGTGCATACATCAATAAGGGCGGAAAGAATGGAAATACAGCAGGTTATTATTTGCATATTGAACCGGGAAATTGTTTTTACGGTGCCGGAAATTACATGCCCACTCCGGAGCAGCTGGGAAAAATCCGTCAGGAAATTGATTATAATTTCAGTGATTTCAATAAGCTAATTTCCGGTAAAAAATTTAAAGATACCTTTGGTGATTTGATGCAGGATAATAAACTCAAAAAGCCGCCAAAAGGCTACGATGAAAACAATCCGGCCATTGAGTTTTTAAAACTGAAAGGCTTTACGATTTGGACGAAATTGAAAGATGAAGAAGTATTGGATAAAAATTTTATCAAGCAAATTGTCAAGCTCTCAGAAATGTCATTGCCCTTTATCGAATTTTTGAATAAAGCAGTGGAGGAGTAGGGAACAGGTGTAATTAGTGTGTAGTAAGTAGTAAGTAGTAAGTAGTAAGTAGTAAGATGAGTTAAGTAACACATTCCACATAATTTTTTTAGAATCTCCTCCTTTTATTCCTCAGCCTTGATGAAGGCGGAGCATATATGGTAAAAATCAACTATTTCTATAACCGCTAACTTTACGACATGGGTTCTAATGCTAAAAATAATTACCAGCATCAAATCACCACACAATAAATTAATATTGGATTATTGACTGAAATAAGTTATCTTTGCACCCTATTCTAAAAAATAAAAGAGGTATTAAATTATGTTAATCGTTGATGCAAGAGAAAACGAGTCTTTAGACAGAGCACTTAAAGTGTTTAAAAAGAAATTTGAAAAAGCCGGAGTTGTTAAGCAATTACGTGAACGTCAAGCATTTACACTTTCATCTGTAAAAAGACGTACTACTGTACTTAAAGCAATCTACCGCGAGTCTATCAGACAAAACGAAGATTAATAGTTGCGACTTTCATTTTTTTTATTTATCTTGTAAGTTCGATTATGAATTTAACAGGTTAAGAAAATGTTAGTAGCGTTCCTGAATTACCTTACCCACGAAAAAAGATATTCACCTAAAACTGTTGAATCGTATAATACCGATTTACAACAGTTTTTTTTATTTCTGCAAAATGAATTTCAGCAGGCAGATATCACGCAGACACATAACAGACATATCCGAACATGGGTGGTAGCTCTGGTAAATAATAATAATAAGCCTGCATCTGTTAAAAGGAAAATATCTGCTTTAAAATCTTTCTTTAAGTATTTACAAAAAACAGGAAAAATCCAATCTAATCCTGCATCTAAAATTGTTTCTCCTAAAATACCGGAACGATTGCCAAAATTTGTAGCTCAAAAAGATTTGAATGCATTATTGGAAGATTATAAGCAAGATAAGAATTGGACAAATCAAGGGCAAGATAGTGTGCATATCAAGAATTATTTCAAAGACGATTTTTTCGGAAGACAAGAAAAATTAATTATTGATGTGTTGTATTCTTGCGGTTTACGACGAAGCGAGTTGCTGAACTTAAAATGGATGGATGTGAATTTTGGTACAAAGCAAATAAAAGTTACCGGTAAAGGAAATAAGCAACGCCTGATTCCGATTAGTTCAGCATTGATTGTTGCGCTTACACAATTTAAAACTGAACAAGAAAACGAGTATAAGGATAAAACTAAACAGGATTATGTTTTTTTAACCAAAGATGGAAACCAACTTTATGATAAATTCGTTTATCGTTTAGTAAAGGAGAAATTATCCATGTGTACAACGGTTGAAAAAAAATCACCCCATATTTTGCGTCATTCATTTGCAACGCATATGAGTAATAATGGAGCTAAGTTAAATGATATTAAAGAGTTGATGGGGCACGCCAGTTTGGCTTCTACTCAAGTGTACACTCACAACACGATAGAACAACTTAAAGAAATTTATAAAATTGCTCACCCAAAATCATAGCCTATGTGTAAGCTTTAAAACAGTACTGCAACCAATAGAAAGATTAAAAAATATTATACATCCATTCAAAATCAAATTAATTATGTCTATGAAAATTCAAATCCAATCCGTGCACTTTGATGCAGATGTTACTTTGAAAGATTTTATCAACAAAAAATTAAACAAGCTTGAGCAGTTTTATGATCGCATTATCGACTCAGATGTGGTCTTATCCATGGAACAGCTCAATACACAAGTAAAAGATAAAGTTGTTACCATAAAGACCAACGTGCCCGGTGCAACAATTATTGCTAAAGAGAAGAGTAAGAAATTTGAAGAAGCCATTGATTTGGCGGTAGATTCACTTAAAAAGCAATTGGCCAAACATAAAGAAAAACAAAACGGATATTAAATTTCGTTACTGGTAAAATATGAAACTGTCTTTATTTACTAAGTAGAGACAGTTTTTTTTAAGTCATAATATATTATAAAAATAATAATTACGTTATTGTTGCAGTAATTTATTTAAATTAGTAATTACGGTTACTATCGTGCTTATTAAATTTAATATTAAATGGAATTAGCTAAAACATATAACATTGAAACGGAAAGATTAATTATAAGATGCTATCAACCAACAGATGCCATTATGTTTAAACTAGCAATTGATGCAAGTATCGAACATTTACTTCCTTGGATGCCCTGGGCAAAAAATGAACCAGAAGATCTTGAAATAAAAGTTGCCCTTCTAAGAAAATACAGAGGTGAGTTTGATTTGGGAACTGATTATACATTCGGAATTTTTGATAAGTTCGAAAAGGAATTAATCGGTTCTACGGGTTTACATACCCGCTTAGTACCTGATGCAAGAGAAATTGGCTATTGGATAACTGCAAAATATATCAATCATGGCTTTGCAACTGAAAGTACCTTGGCACTAACAAAAGTTGGATTTGAAATTGAACAACTAGAAAGAATTGAAATCCATTGTTCCGTTGATAATTCTAGAAGTCAAAATATTCCGAAAAAGATCGGTTATAAAAATGTTCCCATTGTAAAAAATGATACTTCACCTAATATGAATGATGCTAAGATGATTTGGACGATGTCTAAAGAAGATTATTTACAAAGTGAGATAAAAAATTTTTCGATAAAAGCATATGATTTATGTGGCAAAAGATTGATGTAGAAACTTGTTAAAATAAGCAAGAAGAATCTATTATCAGGCTATCGTTAACTGATTTCTTTTTCTGCAAAGGCAATAATATGTCCGTCCGGGTCTGCGAAATAGCAAACTTTATCACCCCAGTTTCGCATTTCAATCGGGCTGATTAATTTTGCACCAACTTCAATTGCTCTGTTAAACACCAATTCCAAATCTGCTGCAAAAATGTAGATTTCACATCGTGGTATGCCGATGCCGAGTTGAGGTTCAGGCAAAGTAGGACATATTATTTTACTGATTCCCGTATTTGGCATTAAACCTAGTTTGCAATTTTCCTGAAGGAGAAATTCCGTCATGCCAGGAACATCTAAAATGGGGGTTTGCAGTAAGAGTTTTGAATAAAATTCAGTACTTTTTTTCTGGTCGTTTACATAGAGTATGAACAACACCATGAGTTTTAGTTTTCAACGCGATTGAGCTGATATCCCATTACCTGAAGCGGAGTTTTGCCTTTATATGCAGGATTGGAAAATTCTGAATAATAAACAGAATAACATAAACCACGTACACCTAAATTGAGTTGTCGAAATGATGCAGCCACTATGCCGTCGCTGGGGTTTGTTGCAGAGCGCTCCAATACACCAACCAGCCATTTTACTATAAAATTTGGCAGGAAAGAAATGATGGCTAAAACCATAGACAAGGCTGAAAAATCATCTTCCGGTACATTGGCCACCAAATCATTAAGCTTGTATAATCCTGCTGATTGCTCAAAAGCCGGAAATTCTCCATTTTGCGGGCAATAGCAATTTCCCATTTTAGTCAGCCCTTTCAAAGCAGATTTTGAAAACATATTCATAAACCGAAGTTATACATTTGATTGCAATTTTCCAAACTAACTTCGAAGCATGTCTTGTTATTTTCGAACTATTTATTAACCTGAGTTCGGGTTAAGAAAATTAAGGTGAAAAAAATAGTTGATTTCT
>CAYVGM010000122.1:0-7944 GCA_964451125.1 uncultured Chitinophagales bacterium | reverse complement strand
CTTACCGGTGTGAATTTTAAATTGCCGGCAGGCAAACTGCCTTCTGTTTTATAGTAAATAAAATACGTGTTTTTGCGGTTATATACATTATAAATCGAAATATTATAACTCGACTTCCATCTGCGGTCGGGTTTTCTTCTTGGCGTAGGCGTATAATTCAAAGAAAAATCCATGCGGTGGTAGGCAGGTAAACGATAGGTATTTCGTCCACCATAGCCCGACACAAAACCAAATTCGATAAAATACAACTCATTGGGCAAGGTAAATGCATTGCCTGTGGCATACACCCACGTTGCGCCTATTGTCCATTCTTTGTTAAATTCATAAGCCAGATTGATGCTCAAATCGTGGGTGCGGTCATACTTTGCCGGATATACTTTTCCGCCGTTTAAATCAGGAAATTTTCTGTCGGTTCTCGAAATGGTATAACCCACCCAGCCGTTCAATTTTCCGGTGCGTTTTTTCAAAAAGAACTCTGCACCATACGCTTTTCCTTTGCCATATACATAGCCCAGTTCGGCATCTGTATTCAGCTCCCGCACATAATTTTCGCTGTATTCAATTTGATTCCAAAGATGCTTAAAATAAACCTCGATGGAAGTTTCAAACATATTGTCTTTAAAATTGCGGAAATATCCTGCCGAGTATTGCAATGCCATCTGCGGTTTCACATACTTGGAACTCTGAATCCATACATCCGTAGGCAGTGTGCTGTTCGATTGTGTTACCAAATGGATATACTGATAATTAATTGCCACACCGGCTTTGATTGAGTTATCTTTTCCCCAGGCATATCGCATGCTCATACGCGGCTCGGGACCGACATAAGTTTTGATGGGTTTTGCTTTTTTATAAAACACGGTGTCACTGTAGGTAAATCCATCGCCGACATATTCAGTGTAAGGTCCGGTATGCTGAAACAGGCTCAAGCGAAAGCCAAAATCAAATTTCAATTTTTCATTTACATCATATTCATGATCTATGTAAAAAGCAAATTCATGTGAATAACGACGCGAAATATTGGTTTTAAATTCTGTAGTGTCAGAATGGGCAGTTGACTGCGTGGGTGTCATACGGTGGTGAATATACGCTGCCCCGAATTTGAGTTTGTGCTTGGTATTGAGAAAATAGTCCAGATCAAATTTCACATTATAATCGCGCACACCGGATTGGGCTTTGAAACCAAAATCTACTTGCTCGCCCGAAAAGCTGAAATTGTAATCATTGAAAATAAACGACATATTCATAAAAAGTTTGTCGCTGAACAAGTGATTATAACGCAAAGTAGCCGTGGCATTACCCCAAGGAATTTTTACGTTGGTTTGATTTTTTTTAGAATTATAGACAAACACATCTCTGCCGAAATACGCACTCAAATACAAACGGTCTTTATCCGAAAACCGGTAATTGGCTTTAATATTGGCATCATAGAAAAAATAATTGGTACCTGCAAAATCCGTGCGTTTCAAGAAGGGCTGTGCTATATCAAACACATACGTTCTTCTGCCCGATAGCAAAAATGAGCCTTTCGCCTGCTTGGTCGATTTAGGCTTTTTAAACGGTCCTTGTAAAGTCAGGCGAGATGAAATTAATCCGATTCCTCCTTCCATCTCAAAGCGTTTATTATTGCCTTCCTTCATCTGGATATCCAAAACAGAAGAAAGACGTCCGCCATAATTAGCCGACATCGCCCCTTTTATTAAGGTTACATTTTTAATCGCATCAGCATTAAACACAGAAAAAAAACCGAATAAATGTCCGGTATTATACACTACGGCATCATCCAGTAAAACCAGATTCTGATCGGGGCCTCCGCCACGCACATATATGCCGCTGTTCCCCTCTCCTGCTGCCTGCACCCCGGGCAACAACTGTATGGACTTTATAATATCGACTTCGCCAAACAAAGCCGGCATAGATTTTATGCGCTCAATAGATAATTCTTCTTTACCCATTTGGGTGCTTTTTACATTTTCATCTTTGCGTTCCGCACTGATAACCACCTCCTGCAAAGATTGGGCATCATCTGTCAAATCAACATTTAAGCGTATATCTTTTGACAAATCCAGTTCATCCACTTGGATGTTGTAGCCCATGTAAGAATAACCGATTTTATATTTCCCTTTGGGCAGTGAAATGGAATAAAAACCATAAATATTGGTGGTAGTGCCTAATGCCGTATTTTCAACAACATAAATATTAGCTCCTATAATAGCTTCTCCGTTTTTCTTATCTTTGACATATCCGCTTACGGTAAATTTTTCGTTTGCCGGTTTAGTCTGAGCGTTTATGCTCATGCCCATAATTATCAATAAACAGAAAAGAAAAATTTTGGCTTTCATACAATGCAACCAAAAATAAAAATAAAATGAAACAAAGAGTTAAAGTTTGATAATTTTTTTAATTAAATAACCCTTATCGGTATTGATGCGGACAAAATAATTACCACTCAAATAGTCCATCATGGATAAATCCACTCTCGTGGCATCTGAAGTTTGCTGGTATAATCGGTTGCCATAAAAATCAGTAATGGAAATGGAATTTATTTTCAAATCAGATATACCTACAATAGAAAAGTTATTGACTACCGGAACAGGATAAAACATAAACAAATCCTCCAGTTCTCGGTTATCTGTAACCGGTGGTGTTTGACTTAATATGTCATACGCTTTTTTGAAATCAGGAATGCCATAGCCTACTTTTTTATCGGGATTCAGATATTTACTTGCACTTTGTTCTAATGCCGTTTTAACTTGCCACGGCGTTCTGCTTGGGAAGGCTTGCCACAAACAGGTTACAAAACCTGCCATAGACGGACATGCAAATGAAGTACCACTTCCATATACCACTGTATTTGACGGGCTGATTACTGCTGTGCCGGCACCCACACAAGCCACATTGGGTTTTACCCGAGTGTCTTGCGCTAAGCCCCATCCGCTGAATGATGCAGGATTGCCACCCATATCTACAGCAGCTACTGCAATAGCACTATCCGCATCGGAAGGCGTGGAAATATAATGCCAACTGCCATTGCCTTCATTACCTGCAGCTACACAAACTACCATACCTTTGGAAACAGCCATATTAACGGCTTTAGCAGCAGGAGTTGAATTTTGCATCATCATTAAACTGTCATGGTCTTCGGAAGAAACATCAAAAGTGGTATATCCTAAGGATATAGAAACGACATCCACACCCAAAGAATCGCATCTTTCTAATGCTCTGGCCAAATTATATTCTTCTATGATGCGCTCCGTTGCAGCATTTTCAGTTTGAAATAAATAGAAGTCTGCATTAATTGCACCGCCTTTGTACTTATCAGCTATCCAGCCGGCAATGGTAGATAAACACATTGTGCCGTGATTATGATCTGATGGGTCGGCCACAGATGAATCGTTGTGTACATAATCATAAGTACCTTTAATTCTGCCCTGGCTGTACAATTGAGCAAATGCACCCATAGTATTTGCATTCTGAAATCCGGCATCACAAACTGCTATGGTCATGTTTTCACCATTAAAGCCCAAACTATGCAAATATTCGCCATCCATGATGTGAAACTGCGGGTAAGAGTTGATATAAATGCTGTCGTCATAAACCGCTTCTTCCAGACACTCTTCTAAACTGCTGATTCCTTTTTTATGTATTTTGGTTTTTACATCCCGAATGGCATATATCGAGGTAATAAATTTATACTTCAATAAATCTTTACCATCCGGCACAACAATGATAGCAGTGTTCAACCATTTGGAAACTGACTCTACGACAATACCATCTGTTCTCAGTGCTAGTAAGTACTGTTCATTTACAGGAATATCTCGTTTATCAAATGCAATATTTAATCGTGCTTTTTTTTCAAGTGCTTTTACAGAAAATTCTTTTTTCAAATCCGCATTGGAATTTTTATCCTTAAACTGTATGTAATATCTGGTACTGCCGAATGTGGAAAAAAACGAAATCAGAAATAAAAAAGGTAAAAGAATTCTCATGAGATGGTATTGCTTAATGTCCGTAATTTATTGCGTATTGCTTAACGATAAATCCATTTAATTTACTTTGCATAAAGGGGATTAAAGGTGTATTGTCGTCTGTATCTTGTTGTGCATCTAACCTCCAAAATTCTCTATAAACCATGCCTGTGTTTCTTGCATATTTCTCAACAGAGCTTACTTTATATACATTAGTAGAATCGTCATATTGCACAACTGTCAACACGGAATCGAAAGTTTGAAAACCATTATTGTAAATCTTGTCTTTCTCTGAAACTGCATAATCCCAGCCATTGTAATTGATTTGAAAAAATCCTTTTAGAGGAACAAATGGAAAAGTGTCGGTTACATATTTATTGCCTTTCCAGCTTAAATCTACATTTGCCGGAAATACGAGTTTTATATAACGCAGGTTTTCTTCAACAACTTCCACATTCGCTTTAGTTTTAACAAAATACCATACACGCGGTACATCATCATAAGCCTGTGACAAACTGTCTTTGGTATAACGATATAATTTAGTGGCTTGTCTGCCCATATTATCTGTAAACTTTTCGCCCACTACTTGCTTTATATAATGTGTAGATGTATGTACATATTGTGGTTGCGGAGAAGAAGGAGGAAAGGCATAATAGAAATCGTTATAGACAACAGAATCAACCCGATACTCTACCCAAGTTCCTGAATCATCAGGAAAATAATTATCATCAACAGATGCATTGTAATTTTCAGTTTCGTTTTTGCAGGAAACCAAAGCAAGTACAAGTCCGAAAAGCAAAATCAGCGATTTCTTCATACTATAAAAATATACTATAAAGTTGGAAAATTAAGTCATTTAGTTGTTTTTACATAAAAAAATTGCTCACTTTTTGGTAATACGTTATTTTTAATCAAAAATTTGACATGAATAATACTGTAGGCACTTATTTCAAACAACTGACTATCCTGTTTTTAGCTATTTGTACAGGTTGCTTATTCATGATAGGTATGTTTTATTATCTAGTCCACCAATCTGCTAAAAGCACACCAAATACCGGAAATGCCATATTTGAAATTGTAGGTTTGGTGATAGGATTTGGCTTGGCTATTGCCGCCCGCTTCCTATTTTTTAATACTACAAAAAAAGCATTGTCAGTATCTTCCCTTCAGGAAAAATTGAGTTATTTCCGCACTGCTGTTTTGTTGCAATTAGCCATGCTTGAAGGCGGGGTATTATTGAATACCATATTTTATTATCTAAATAAAAACTCTTTTAATTTAGCTGTTGCCGGAGGTTTACTTTTTCTAATGATAATGCGTCGACCTACTCGTCCTATTGCAGCAATGGTATTATTTAATCCCCAGGAAAACAATCGGGTGGTGTATGATGACAATCAGCTTATAGATTAACTGCCAATTTACTTACTTGTTCTTTCACTGTATGATACGGACACGTTTTTTTCAATTTATCCGGACCGATATCATATAACTGATAACCGTTTTTATAATAACGATGTGGCTTTTTAGTACGCAACAATGGCTCATTTCTTGGAAATAATGCTGCGATACTGCTTCTTGTCTTTAAAACTTGAGTAATGGCATATTGCATTAAGTGATGCGGTTCTTTGAAATCAAATGCTTTTAACAAATGAGGTTCCATCACGGCATGTAATACCGGTCTGAAAAAGTCATACAGATATTTGGGCAAGTACCAGCCTAACATCAAGTTTTCGGTGGCGATGGCTAATTTTTTATTTTTCTCGTCAAATAAAAAATGGTCGTGCTCGTACTCGTCATGATATTTTTTAAAAGCCAGAATAGTTGTCGGAATATGCTTAATCTGCATCTGCTCTCCTATTTCCAGCCATACGTAGAAGCCGGCAATTTCTTCATTTTTTGTAAGTTGACGATATCCATAAGTATTTATCCATCGGGCTGAATCAAAAATAAACGTACTCAATACATACAAATAATCTTCGTTTGAAATTTTGTAATTGGAATGAATCCAGTTCATGTGTGCGATGGCTTCCAAACCTTTTGGCGACATGCCGTTTTCAATAATTTCACTCAACAATAAATCGGTGTCATCATATCGTTTTTGTGCATAGTTGGTAAACTGCCCGGACTGCATCAGAATTTTAGAAATGGAAGGAACGGCAAATGTTTTATACAAAGCCAATTCTAGAGCACGGTTATAATCCCAGGGGAATTCATAAAACAAAGTCAGTTGCACGATTTTCCATGCATCTTTTACCGGGTGCAAAGATTCGATTTGTTTCAGTGCATTAGACTTGAAGAAATTCATTATCTCCAAGTTAATACAGAATACTAATACTTACAAGATAATAAGCGATTACTTATCTTTTGTTTATGTCGTCTAAAAAGGAATCAAATGTTTTTCGTTGGTCTATATAAGCCTGATGCTCATCTTCCATTTGTTGTAACTTAATGTCCTTATTGTAATTTCTGAAAATGTAAGCCATAACAGCTCCGGTAATTCCTCCAAATAAATGCGACTCCCACGATACACCCGGGTAAATGGGCAATACTCCCCACACCATTCCACCGTAAAAGATGGCTACACCACTGGCTATGGCTATGGCTTTTATATCCATTCTGAAAAATCCGTTGAAAAACAAAAACGAAGCTAAACCGTATATGATGCCACTCGCACCGATGTGAAACGAATCACGGGCAAACAGCCAGACAAGTAATCCTGTAAAAAAATAAATGCCACACCATACAAAGAGGGCTATACGCTGATAAGAAAGAAACAAAATCATACTTAGAATCAATAAGGGCAACGTGTTAGAAAGCAGATGTTCCCAGTTGCCATGTACCAAAGGGGCAGTGAGTATACCCAAAAGGGCTTGCGTATCACGGGGGTGTATGCCCAAGAACCCGAAATCTACTCCGGATAGTAGCTGTGTCATGTAAATCATCCACATTAATATGAGCGTGCCGATAGGAAATATATACTTCAACATAATTTATGACCTCGTAGGTTAAATTTATGGAATTTCGTTCATTTTAGACTCTAAATATAAACAAACCTCGTAGGTCATGCAAAAAACAACATTTTTATTTCCGGAAACGATATACCATATTTTCAATAGAGGTACTAACAAACAGTCTATATTTTTAGACGAAAACGATTATGCAAAATTCTTTTTTCTATGGGAAAAATATGCCGAACCGATAATGGATATTTATGCTTATTGTCTGCTTCCCAATCATTTTCATTTTTTAGCTAAAATCAAAAGCGAAAAAGAATTGAGGCGATTGAAAGAATTTAAATCTATTGATAATGAAAGAATTACATATCGTGTATCAAATACCATTTCAAACTTATTTAATGCATATTCACGGTATTTCAACATAAAATATAATCGGTCGGGAAAGGTATTTACCGAAAGATTTAAGCGAAAACCGATACTCAAGGATGCCTACTTTTCGAAGCTGATAGACTATATTCATAAAAATCCGGAAAAGCATGGATTAGTCGAAGATTTTAAGGATTATGCTTACAGTTCATATTGGTTACATCTTATTGATCAACCTACGAGGTTGAAAGTAAATGAAGTATTGAACTGGTTTGGGGGCAGAGATGAATACGTCAATTTCCATGCTGACACCTACGAGGTGATATCGTAATGAAAAGATTACGTTTATAATTTTTATTTGAAAGTTAACATCCGTAAATTCACAAAAAAATTAGATTTTGTATGCTGATCGGTATTCCCAAAGAGACCAAGTTTAAAGAAAACAGAGTTGCCATAACACCGCTAATTGCCAAGGACTTAATTGCCAAAGGATTTCAGGTTGCCGTAGAAGCAGGTGCTGGAATGAATTCTTTTTTCAGTGATGAGGATTATAAAAATAGCGGTGCTGAAATTGTTCCCGCCAAAAAAGATATTTATTCCAAAGCAGATATTGTATTGAAAGTAAATGCACCACTTCCCGATGAAATTGCTTT
>CAYVGM010000121.1:5040-8048 GCA_964451125.1 uncultured Chitinophagales bacterium | reverse complement strand
CGTAATCTTTTGTGAAGTATTTCCTGAAAAACTCCATAATGAAGTGGTCTATATTCAAACGGCAAACGTAAGAGAAACTTGCGCCTTAATGGCTTGTAATTATTACAATCATCCTTCCAAAAAATTAAAATTAGTAGGCGTAACCGGAACGAATGGCAAAACATCCATAGCTACTTTGCTTTATCAGATTTATTTAGGCCGTGGTGATAAAAGCGGGTTGCTTTCTACTATCGTAAACAAAATAAACGAAAAAGAAATTTCATCCACACATACAACCCCGGATCCAATAGCAATTAATGCACTGTTGAATGATATGGTTGAAGCCGGTTGTACATATGCCTTCATGGAAGTAAGCTCACATGCCGTTGATCAAAATCGAATAGCAGGATTGGAATTTACTGGTGGCATATTTACCAATATCACACATGATCATTTAGATTATCACAAAACATTTCCGGAGTATTTAAAAGCAAAAAAGAAATTTTTTGATAACCTCTCTGCCTCAACATTCGCATTAACCAATATTGATGATAAACGGGGGGAAGTAATGCTTCAAAATACTAAGGCAAAAAAATATTCGTATGCTGTAAAATCCTTAGCAGATTTTCGATTCAAAATTTTGGAAAATGCATTTTCGGGTTTAATTATTCAGTGTGACAATATGGATGTGCATTTGCAAATGGTAGGCAGATTCAATGCTTATAATTTGTGTGCTATTTATGCGGTATGTGTATTGTTAGGTATGGAAAAACAGGATGCTTTACAGGAGATTTCCAAGCTGAAAGGAGCTGAAGGGCGTTTTGATACGCAGATTTCTGAAGATAAAATAATTGGCATTGTTGATTATGCGCACACGCCGGATGCATTGAAAAATGTACTGGATACGATAAATGAAATTCGCACACACAACGAAACTGTCATTACGATATGTGGCTGTGGAGGTAACAGAGATAAAACAAAACGCCCTGAAATGGCATTGATTGCAAGTGAACTTTCCGATAAAGTGATTCTGACTTCTGATAATCCGCGCAATGAAAATCCGGATGAAATTATTCAGGATATGAAAAAAGGAGTGCCGGCATCCAATAATACAAAAGTAATGGCCATCACCGATAGAAAGGAAGCGATACGTGTAGGTGTGCAGTTGGCAAAAACGGGAGATATCATCTTGCTTGCAGGAAAAGGTCACGAAAAATATCAGGAAATAAATGGAGTAAAATACGATTTCGATGACAAAAAAATATTGACTCAAACATTTACAGAATTTAAAAAATAAAACGGATGCTGTATTATTTATTCAAATATCTCGAACAACATTTTGACATGGCTGGTGCCGGTTTGTTTCAGTATATCTCATTTCGTGCATCTATGTCTATTCTGTTATCTTTGATTATCTCCATGATGATAGGCAGAAAAATTATTCGTTGGCTGCGAAGAATGCAAATTGGAGAATCAGTACGCGACTTAGGCTTGGAAGGTCAAATACAAAAAAAAGGTACGCCTACTATGGGTGGTGTAATTATTATCGCAGCTATCGTAATACCTACATTGCTGTTTGCCCGTTTAGATAATGTATATGTAATCTTGTTGTTAGTATCTACACTTTGGATGGGGGCTATTGGTTTTATTGATGACTACATCAAAGTATTTAAAAAAGACAAAGAAGGATTGCGTGGCAAATTTAAAATTATGGCTCAAGTTGTTTTGGGTTTGATAGTGGGTTGCACGTTGTACTTTAATAAGAATGTAAGTGTCCGTGATTTTAATTCTGTCTTCGTTTACAATATTGAGAAAAATGATAAAGTTGATTTTAGCCGCCCCGAATCGGAAGAAGCATGCGCAACAGTGATGTACGAAAATAAAGGCATACAAGTTGGAGATAAATTTTTATCACACGAAACCAGAGCTGTAAAAACAAATCTGCCCTTTGCAAAAAACAATTTATTAGACTATGCTTATTTACTGAAACCCTTTACAGACGATTATCAAAAATGGGGATGGTTGATATTTATTCCGTTTGTCATTTTTATTATCACAGCAGTTTCTAATGCAGCCAACCTGACTGACGGAATAGATGGTTTAGCTTCGGGTGTGTCTGCCATAGTTTTAATAACGCTGGCAATATTTGCATACGTTTCAGGTAATATAAAAATAGCAGACTACCTTAATGTCTTATACATCCCCAACTCTGCCGAAGTAGTAATTGTATGCGCCGCACTGGTGGGGGCCACTATAGGTTTCTTATGGTATAACGCTTTTCCGGCACAAGTATTTATGGGCGATACCGGAAGCTTGATGTTGGGTGGAGTTATTGCTACAGTAGCATTGATTGTAAGAAAAGAATTGCTGATACCTATCCTGTGTGGGGTGTTTTTTGCAGAGAATTTATCAGTCATGCTGCAAGTGGCCTACTTCAAATACACCAAGAAAAAGTACGGCGAAGGACGCAGAATTTTTAAGATGGCACCACTGCATCATCATTTTCAAAAATCTGGTTATCACGAAGCAAAACTGGTAGTGCGCTTCTGGATAGTAAGCATTCTTCTGGCGATCATCACATTTGTAACTCTCAAAATAAGATAAAGAAGAACGGAAAGCAATGTTAAATGATAAATGTTGAATTATTAATGATTTAAAAAATGAAAGAAAATAAAGTAAAAGATAAGTCATTCCAGTTTGCATTAAATGCAATCAAACTATATAAACTATTGCATCAAAAAAATGAGTTTGTGCTTTCTAAACAGTTTTTAAAAAGTTCGACAAGTATTGGAGCAAATATTGAAGAAGCAGATGCCGGAATTTCCAAGAAAGATTTCGTTGCAAAAATGAGTATAGCTTCAAAAGAAGCCAGAGAAACGATGTATTGGATACGACTGATAGAATATTCTCAATTTATTGAATTTGATTTTACTCAAATAAAATCAGACTGTGAGGAGTTGATAAAAATATTGACAAGTATTGTCAAAACAACCCAACTAAACCTTTCAAAATAATTTAATTACTAAACA
>CAYVGM010000121.1:2688-4940 GCA_964451125.1 uncultured Chitinophagales bacterium | reverse complement strand
AACACTAAACATTGAACACTAAAAATAACATAGTAATCCTTGGGAGTGGCGAAAGTGGAGTGGGCGCAGCCATACTTGCAAAAAAGCAGGGCATGGGCGTATTTGTCTCCGACTTGGGTAAAATAAAAGAAGAGTATAAAAATGAATTGCTGGCGTTAAATATTCCTTTTGAAGAAGAACAACATTCGGAAGACAGCATACTTCAGGCTTCACTCATTATCAAAAGTCCGGGAATACCTGATAAAGCACCACTGATTAAAAAAGCAAAAGAAAAAAATATTCCGATAATTTCTGAAATCGAATTTGCCTACCGCTACAGCAAGAGCAAAATTATTGCAATTACAGGCTCAAACGGCAAGACGACTACCACCTCATTAATTTATCACATATTAGAGAAGGCTGGTTATGATGTAGGATTAGGTGGAAATATCGGTACTTCATTTGCCCGTCAGGTAGCCCAAGGCGATAAAGCATATTTTGTCTTAGAAATCAGTTCATTTCAGTTAGATGGCTGCATCGAATTCAAACCGCATATCGCAGTATTGTGCAATATCACGGAAGACCATTTAGACAGATACGATTACAAGTTTGAAAATTACATCAATTCTAAATTATCCATCACAAAAAATCAAACACAAGAGGACTACTTCATTTATTGTGCAGATGACGAAGTAACAATGAAATATCTGCACACCGTAAATGCGAATGTAAATAAGCTTCCATTTGCCTATTACAAAAAAGTAAGCGAAGGCGCATACGCCGATGACAAAAAAATTATTATAGAACTCAATAAAAACAACTTCACTATGCCAATCAATGAACTTGCCTTACAAGGCATCCACAACACCTACAATTCTATGGCGGCTGCCATTGCTGCAAAACTGGAAGGAGTAAGAAACGAAAAAATTAAAGAAAGTCTGGAAGATTTTAAAAGCCTTGAGCACCGGCTGGAGTTTGTTGCTTCTGTCAGAAGTGTAGATTTTATTAATGATTCAAAAGCGACGAATGTCAATTCAACCTGGTTTGCACTCGAATCTATGACAAAACCCACTGTATTAATACTTGGGGGAGTTGATAAAGGTAACGACTATACATTGATAAAAGATTTAGTCAAACAAAAAGTAAAAGCTATTATTTGTTTGGGTAAAGACAATGAGAAACTGCATCAGGCATTTGCCGATGAAGTTGGCTATATTGTTGACACACAAAGTATGCAACAAGCTGTGGCTATGGCATATAATATTGCTGAAAAAGGCGATACCGTATTGTTATCGCCATGCTGCGCCAGCTTCGATTTATTTGAAAATTATCAGGACAGAGGCCGCCAGTTCAGACGTTGCGTCCAAAATCTATAATAATCATTCTTCCTAATCACCAATCACCAATCACTAAAAAATGCTGGCTCGCATCATCAATAACATCAAAGGAGACAAATACGTGTGGTATATTATTGCCGCATTGAGTTCTATATCTCTGTTGTTGGTGTATAGTGCTACGCGTTCTTTAGCATATAAAAATATGCATGGCAATACTGAATACTATTTGATACGGCATGGCTTTATGTTGTTTGTAGGTTTGTTTATTATCTATATCGTACATCAGATTGACCATCGCTATTTTTCCAGAATAGCGCAGATGATGCTGATTTTGTCAGTACCATTATTGTTATATACCAAGTTTTTTGGTGTTCGGATAAACGAAGCGGCACGTTGGGTGCGCATTCCTGTAATAGGATTAACCTTTCAATCTTCAGACTTTGCCAAGCTGGCATTAATCATGTATACTTCGAGGATGTTGTCAAAAAAACAAGGTGTTATCAAAGATATCAAGGAAGTAACATTACATATCATGTTGCCGATAGTCGTCATTTGCGGACTGATTATGATAGATAACTTTTCAAGTGCAGGCATTCTGTTGTTGACATGTATTGTGGTGTTGTTTATTGGTCGTGTAAGTACAAGATTTATAATGGCAATCGGAGGAGCCGGTGTCGTGATGATAGGGTTGATATTTGCATTCTCTTGGTTCTTCTTACCAGATCAAGGCAGGGCAGATGTTTGGGTACAGCGAATAAAGAATTGGATTCATCCCGATGTCAAATCAGATGATTTTTACCAGCAAAAACAAGCTTATATAGCCATTGCAAAAGGTGGTTTAGTACGTGTAGCGCCGGGCAAGAGTACACAAAGTAATTTCTTGCCGGATGCCTTTTCAGATTTTATCTATGCTACACTTATTGAAGAATATGGATT
>CAYVGM010000121.1:0-2588 GCA_964451125.1 uncultured Chitinophagales bacterium | reverse complement strand
GAAATGATAAATAATGAATTATAAATGATGAATGTTAAATGTTTAATGATGAATAAAAGAAAATAGTTGCCATAATAAAAGTCCCCAGCAAAGGAGATTTAGGGGTGAAGTAAAATGATGAATTTTAAATGTTAAATGAATAATTGAAAATAGTTGCCACGTGGTAAATCCCCTGCAAAGGAGATTTAGGGGTAGAGCAGAAATGATAAAATAGAAATGATGAATGTTGAATGTTTAATGATAAATTGATATTAATGAAAAACTTTAAATATATTAAATTAATTTGTTCTTTTCTGTTGGCTATACTAAGTGTATGGTTGTTGCATGCTTGTTGTTCACAGGAATATATTTTGGGCGACATATTCAGAAATGTAAAATTTTACGATGCTACTAGCGGTAAGAATCTTTTTTTTGGTGCTGATAAAATCTTCAATAAGGATTCTGTTTACATTAAATACCAAAACGATAGTAATTTCTATAAACTGCCTTACAGCGAACAAGACAGTTTATTTAGCCTGAATTTTAAAGAAACTACAGTTTGCTATTTGTTATTTCAAAATGGAAATGTGGATACTTTATCTATTTCGTACACGGATAATAAAGTAAAACATGCAATAGGAACATGCTATCAAAAGGTGAAGGATATTTCAGGCATTTTGTACAATAATCAAACTATCAATAGTACACAAGACCCATTAATTCTTCACGTCAAAAACTAAACATTAAAAATTTATCATTCAACATTATTTTAAGTGCAAACACAAACAAAACATACAAGAAGATTTATAATTTCCGGAGGCGGAACAGGCGGACATATTTTTCCGGCTGTCGCTATTGCAGAGACCATCAAACAAAAAATGCCAGATGCGGCCATTCTTTTTGTGGGTGCCGTCGGCAGAATGGAAATGGAAAAAATTCCATTGGCAGGTTATGATATCGTAGGCTTGGAGGTAATGGGACTTGAGCGAAAGTACACTTTGAAAAATATCAGCATACTTTTTAAAATGATAAAAAGTTTTTTCAAGGCAAGAAAAATAATTAAAGACTTTCAGCCGGATGCCTGTATTGGTGTAGGTGGTTATGTGTCAGCATCTGTGTTGTTTGTCGCTTCGATGATGGGCATCAAAACCTTTATACAGGAACAAAATTCATATCCGGGCATTACTAATAAAATACTGTCAAAATTTGCCAGTAAGATTTTTGTAGCCTATGATAACTTAGTTCATTTTTTCCCGAAAGACAAACTGGTTTTAACCGGAAATCCGGTAAGGCAAGATATTTGTGGGGTACTACCGGATAAAAATGCAGCCTTAGATTTCTTTAGTTTAGACCAACATAAAAAAACAATCTTAATTATCGGAGGTAGTCTTGGTGCCCGCACTATTAATAATGCCATTGAAAAACATTTATCAGTTTATACTGATGCAGGATGCCAACTTTTGTGGCAAACAGGGAAAGTATATTACGAGGGTATTATAGAACGAACAAAAAATGCAGATTTAAGATTGGTAAAAATTCATCAGTTTATAAAAGAAATGAATTATGCCTATGCTTCAGCAGATGTCATTATATCGCGTGCGGGTGCATTGTCTATTTCAGAATTATGTATCGTCGGCAAGCCTTGTATTTTAATTCCATCTCCGAATGTAACCGAAGATCATCAAACAAAAAATGCAATGGCATTGGTCAACAAACAAGCGGCCTTATTAATTACAGATAAAGAGGCTGATGAAAAATTAGCAAATGCAGTGTTGAATTTATTGAATAATAAAAATGAACAAGAACAACTAGGTGTTAACTTAAAACAATTAGCAAAAACAAACGCTGCAGAAGATATTGTGAATGAGATAATTAGCTATGTGCATCGTGGAACACAGCATCAAAAAAAGAGTGTGAAAGAGATTTTATAATTAAACACTAAACATTAAACATTAAAAATAAATGAGCTCAGTCGACATACATAAACTAAAAAGCATCTACTTCCTGGGCATTGGCGGCATTGGCATGTCGGCACTGGCTCGCTATTTTAATTTGCATGGAAAAACAGTGAAAGGTTATGATAAAACACCGACAACACTTACGGATGAATTAATGTCAGAAGGAATGCAAATCACGTTTGATGATAGTTTGGAAACCTTAGACAAGAATGCTGATTTAGTTGTTTATACTCCGGCAATTCCAAAAGACAGTATTCAGCTCAATTACTATTTGCAAAGCGGTATTCCCATGCAAAAACGGGCGCAGGTATTAGGGGCAGTTGCAGATGAGGCTTTCAATATTTCTATTGCAGGCTCGCATGGCAAAACATCTACTTCTTCCATAACAGCGCATATTTTAAAATCTGCCAACAAAGATGTCGCTGCATTTTTGGGCGGAATTTGTATCAACTTCAATTCTAATTTTATCAATGGTACTGCTTATGCAATTGCCGAAGCAGATGAATTCGACCGATCGTTTTTAAATCTTCATCCAAACATTGCGTTGATTACTTCGGTAGATACAGATCATCTGGATATTTATGGCAACCTGAAAGCTATTGAAGATTCTTTCAGTTTGTTTTGTGAAAATATCCGCAACAACGGAGTATG
>CAYVGM010000120.1:0-8055 GCA_964451125.1 uncultured Chitinophagales bacterium | reverse complement strand
AAAATAATTTGATTAAAGAACTTCAGCCTCGATACAATATCATGCTGAAGGATGACAAAAGCTATCCCTATATAAAAATAACGAACGAAGCTTATCCAAGAGTGCTGTTTACCCGACAACTGCTGGAAGACGGGGCTGAGTATTTCGGACCTTATACCTCTGTACATCATGTGCGTTCCATCACTGAGTTAATAAAGAAAATATACCCCACCCGTACATGTACCTTGCCATTGACGCAAAAAAATATTGAACGACATAAATTTAAAGTCTGTTTGGAATATCATATCGGCAATTGTCTGGGGCCATGTGAGAACCATCAGTCGTATGTATCTTATTATGAACATATTGACAGTATCCGAAAAATATTAAAAGGCAAAACAAGCGAAATTAAGCAGTTGCTGAAACAGCAAATGCTGGAATATGCCGATAATTTAGCATTTGAAAAAGCAGAATTTATCAAAATAAAAATGCAATCGCTGAAAGAATACGAAGCCAGAACAACTGTGGCAAATCCAAACTTAGGCGATATGCATGTATTTGGTTACACAGAAGAAAACAATAAGGCTTTTGTCAACTATTTTTATGTTGACGGTGGTGCGATTACCAAAACAAAAAATTCGGTACTTACCCGCAAATTAGACGAAAACAGAGAGGAAATGCTAACCTTTGCATTGCAGAATATGTTGCCTTTAGATACAGGCAAAACTGAAATCTTGCTGCCTTTTCATATCTATTCCGAAAATAAAGAATGGAATATTCAAGTACCTAAGATAGGCGAGAAGCGCAGCCTTTTGGATTTGGCACAAAAGAATGCCATTTATCTTAAACAAAAAGGCAAAGAAAAAACAAAACAAGATAGCACTGAACGTATTTTGGAATTGATGAAATCTGAATTGAAACTAAAAGAACTGCCTAAGCATATTGAGTGTTTTGATAATTCCAATTTTCAAGGTACAGATGCCGTTGCAGCCTGTGTTGTTTTTAAACTGACCAAACCTTCTAAAAAAGATTACAGACATTTCAACATAAAAACGGTAGAAGGTCCAAATGATTTTGACAGTATGAAAGAAGTAGTATATAGAAGATACAAGCGCATGCTGGATGAAGAACAGGCTTTGCCACAGTTGTTGGTGATTGACGGAGGAAAAGGACAACTCAGCTCAGCTATGGAAAGCATAGAGCAATTGGGTTTGGAAAACAAGATACAATTGGTTGCTATAGCAAAACGATTGGAGGAAATATATTATCCGCATGATGAGATACCGTTGCATATCAGCAAAAAATCGGAAACACTGAAGGTGTTGCAGCATATCCGGAATGAAGCACACCGTTTCGGTATCACCCATCACAGAAGTAAACGGGATAAAAATACGCTAAAGACAGAGCTTACTGAAATAACGGGTATCGGCAATATAATAGCAGAAAAAATTTTGAAAAAATTTGGTTCTGTATCCAAGATAAAAACACTGGGTGAAGAAGAATTAGCATCAGAAATTGGAAAGGCAAAAGCAAAAATTGTATATGATTTTTTCAAGCTGAAAGGAGAGGAGTAGCTTGACGTTACACAAGCAAATTCTTACAAAATTCTAACATTCTTTTGCCCTTTCGAGATAATATGCTGCTAAATTGTCGGACATCGTTTTCGTTATTTTTTTAAGCAAACTATTTTTAGTCGGTAAATACCCATTTATGATTTTTAACATTGTAATATGCAATATATCCATAGTATGAATAAAATGACAAACTAGAGTCTTGCTTAGGTTCTTTTACTTCGTACCAATATCTGGTGCCAAGTAAAGTGCGAACAGGTAGTCTTATTTCGTATCTATTATTTATAATATCAAGATTAGATGGGTAGTAATTAAATTCTTGCTTATATTTCTCCAAATTTTCAATTATTATACTAGCCCTGTTTTTCGATTTTTTTATTTGCCAATTTCTCACAGGGTTAGAAATTCCCCATAAAAATAGTAGTTGAATGATGGCAATTCTTATATAGTAACTTAATTTCCAATTCATTCTTTTATCCATGAAAGTAGTTATTCTTAAACCTATAATTAATACGATAAATAATGCAATTATAAATTCAGCAATACTGGCTATGAATTCCCAAGTAAATGAAAACCACCAAATATAAAATGTTAGAAAGAATAATGAAAATAAACTAAATAATATTAAAGCGTAAAGATTTGGCTTTAAGATTTTATCTATTACAGATTTAAAAAAAATGCGCATGTGTTATATATTTACTATTTGTATATTAATTTGTTTTGTAATTTAATAAAAGAAGTTTGAAATCAGTTTTTGTAAAATTAAAACAATGCCATCTAATTGAATTAATTATTTTTTGTACACACAATTTCATCTAACTTAACTTTTGCTCACATAAAACTTTCAGTTGCTAACATCTTTTTACATCAATTCAAGATGCCTTCATTTTTTTTATCTTATTTTTGTACTTCAATATATGCCTTGATTTTAATTCAGGTAAAACACAAAATTAATTATTATGAGCTACATTATTTCCGTACACGCCCGTCAAATCTTGGATTCTCGTGGCAATCCTACTGTAGAAGCAGATGTAATTACCGAAAATGGTATAATAGGCAGGGCAGCAGTACCTTCGGGTGCATCTACCGGTGTACACGAAGCTGTAGAATTGCGTGATAACGGCAAAGCCTATATGGGCAAAAGCGTCTTAAAAGCAGTGAATAATGTCAACACTAAAATAGCTGAAGCGTTAGTAGGCGAGAGTGTATTATTGCAGCGCGATATTGATGCGATGATGCTGGCGATAGACGGAACGGATAATAAAAAGAAATTGGGTGCCAATGCCATACTTGCCGTGTCGCTGGCAGCCGCAAAAGCCGGAGCACAAGAGTCAGGTTTGCCCTTGTACAGATATGTAGGTGGCACTAATGCCCGTACTTTACCTATACCGTTAATGAACATTTTGAATGGAGGTGCTCATGCTGATAATAAAATAGATTTTCAGGAATTTATGATTGCACCCGTTGGTGCAGATACATTCTCGGAAGCTTTGCGTATGGGCGTGGAAGTTTTTCATAATTTGAAAAAAGTGTTAAAATCAAAAGGTTATTCTACCAATGTGGGTGATGAAGGCGGATTTGCTCCGGAAATACAATCGAATGAAGAAGCCATTGAAATTGTATTAAAAGCCATAGAAACTGCAGGTTATAAACCCGGTGACCAAATTATGATAGCTTTAGATCCGGCTTCGTCTGAATTTTACGATACGAAAAAGAAAAAATATATTTTCAAAAAATCGGATAATCGTGCATTGTCTTCTGAGGAAATGGTCAATTATTGGGCGAATTGGGTCAAAAAATATCCTATTGTGTCTATTGAAGACGGATTAGCAGAAGACGACTGGAAAGGTTGGAAGCTGATGACTGATACATTGGGTAAAAAATGTCAGTTGGTAGGAGATGATTTGTTTGTAACCAATGCAAAACGATTAGCAGAAGGAATTAAAAATGGAGTGGCAAATTCAATTTTGGTTAAAGTCAATCAAATAGGCAGTTTAAGCGAAACGATAGACGCCGTTGATTTGGCACATCGCAACCGTTATACATCAGTGATGAGCCACAGAAGTGGCGAAACAGAAGACAGCACCATAGCAGATTTAGCAGTGGCACTCAATTGCGGACAAATAAAAACCGGTTCAGCATCACGTAGCGACAGAATTGCCAAATACAATCAATTACTGAGAATAGAAGAGGAGTTAGGCGACGAAGCCTACTATCCGGGTAAAGGATTTAGGTTTTTCTAATTTTTTATTATATAAATATAAATAATTATATATGCAATAGTAATCAGCACTATTTTGATAAATAGAGTAAAGGAGAATCTTTGTTTCTCTCTGCTTAACTTCGTATAATAATTTTATATAAAGTTGGTAGAGTGGGTTAAGAAAAATAAGGTGATAAAATGGTTGATTTAACAATTTTTCCGCCACTTAACAAGTATGAAGAATTGACAGTAGTGATTCTTGATAAAAAAAGTCAAAATTTATCTTTTAAAAGTAAAAATATATTATGCTTCATCATAATTAACTACACAGTCATTCGTTTTGGGGTGCGATTGGCATGTTAAAATAAAACCTTCTTCCAGTTCTTCTTCGGTCAAGGGTTCATCATCATCCATTTCCACTTTTCCGGCAGTCAGTTTAGCCTTGCAACTGCAACAAGCAGCCACCCTGCAAGCATAAGGCGGATCTAAATCAGCCGCTATGGCAGCTTCTAATATGGTTTCACCTTCGTGTACTGTAATATGATTTTCTCTGCCATCCAAGATGATTTTTACATTATATGACATGCCCTGTTATTTAGTGATATGGTAAATCTAAAAAAGAAATCAGAATTAATATGGCTTTTTGAGTGAAAGCTCAACTTTCTATCCTAAGTAAAGAAATGCAAAATAAATTGCTTATTGTTTGCCGAACATATTGCCGAAGTTTCCGCCCATCTTACTCAGCAATTCCTGAGCTTGAGCTTGAAAATCAGCCATATTTACTTTACTGAGTATTTTAGAAAAATCTGGCATACCGCGATCATCCAAAAATTGATTTCTAAATTCTGCAAATACTTGCGGTATAGAAAAATCTCTGACTTTTTGTGCCATTTCTTCACTCAATCCAACTTTATTCACCAAATCATTCAATAAATTTTCTTTCATTTCATTGAGTTTCGGGTTATTGGTAATATCGTTGATGCCATTATTCATCATATCTTTCATTCCGTCTATTCCCCCTGAGAAAATATCCTGAGAAATAAACTTCTGGAAGTTTTCAAAAAGCACATTCGTGCTTTGAGATGTTTGATCTGTATTCAACCCAAATCGTTCTTGTATTTGTTGTTGAATTTTTGCTTGAATATCGCCGAATAAACTTTCTAACATGGTATGTAGTTTAGAACAAATATAAGCCAAAATTCAAAATTAAATCAAAATGTTTTTTACTTTTAGTGACAAAACAAATTAGCATGCATATTCAATTTTGTGGAGCAGCGCAAACCGTTACAGGTAGTTGTCACCTGCTTACTTTAGACAATGGTATGAAAGTATTACTTGATTGTGGTTTATATCAAGGCAACGAAGAAACAATGTCGGCTTTTAATTATCAATGGTATTTTAAGCCCGAAGAAATAGATTTGATGATTTTGTCACATGCACATATTGATCACTGTGGCAGAATTCCGAAATTAGTGAAAGACGGTTTTAAAGGAAAAATATTCTGTACATCAGCTACTCGCGATTTATGTGCAATCATGCTGCTCGATTCTGCTCATATACAACAAAGCGATGCAGAATATGAAACAAAAAAAACAGGGAAGTTAATCCGGCCACTCTATACCGAAGAAGATGCAAAGTTTTGTCTGAAATATTTTGTTTGTATTGAATATGCTGAGTGGTTTAGAATAAATAAAAATATAGAGGTGCTGTTTTCTGATGCCGGACATATTTTAGGAAGTGCCACTGTAACCTTGAAAATAACTGAGGGCGACAAAGAAACTTTCGTAGGCTTCAGTGGCGATTTGGGCAGGTATAACCGACCCATTCTGAAAGACCCTGTGCCGATGATGGAGCTGGATTATTTATTGTGCGAATCTACTTATGGCGGCGTAAAACATGAGGAATCGCCGGAAAGCGATGAAAGGTTACTGCAAATCATAAAAGAAACTTGCATTGAAAACAAAGGGAAACTTATTATTCCTGCGTTTAGTATCGGCAGAACGCAGGAATTGCTTTACCGCATGGATTTACTTTATACCTCAGGAAAATTGGGCGACATAAAAGTGTATGTGGATAGTCCTCTGGCGATGAATGCCACTGAAATTTTCATTATGCATCCGGAGTGTTATGATGATGATATTCAGAAATTTATAGAGAAAGATGAGAATCCTTTCGGTTGGCGAAATCTATATTTTACAAGAAATATTGAGCAATCCAAGCGTTTAAACAATTCAGAAGAGCCCTGTATCATTATTGCAGCTTCGGGTATGGCAAATGCCGGACGTGTGAAACATCATATCTTTCATCAAATAGAAAAAACGGAAAATACGATTTTAATTGTAGGTTATTGCGCAGAAGGTACATTAGGAGAGCAACTGGTGAAAAAACCGGAGACGGTTGAAATTTTTCATGAAGTAAAAAAAGTAAATGCGCGTATAGAAGTGATGAGCAGTATGAGTGCGCATGCAGACCAGCCTGAAATGCTTCAATTTTTATCCAATCAAAATAAACAACTATTGAAAAAAATATTTTTGGTACACGGTGAACCGAAAAGACAAATGGCATTTAAGGCTGCTTTGGAAGAAGTCGGATTTAAAAATGTTTCCATTCCAAGTTTAGGAGAAACAGCAATATTAGATGAAGAAAGCTAAATGAAGTGCCCACGACTGGACTCGAACCAGCATGCCTTGCAGCACCACCCCCTCAAGATGGCGAGTCTACCAATTTCTCCACGTGGGCAGAAAAATTAAGTTGCAAAGATACAGTATCAGATAAAGAGTACAAAAAAAAATTAGAGCAAATTAAACCAATTGGATTTTAAGTAGTCCAATTATGTTATAACACACATTTATGAAATTTAAACAATTCTTCTTCACACTGTGCACTCTGATTGCTATTGCAGCATGTAAAAAAACAGAAATAACTGATAATACAGTTTCGTATCCAGCAGTGGAAGCTGCATTTGGTTCGAATATTAATTTAAATAGTCTGGAAAATTATGCCAACCAAACTATTCCTGCTTACATAAGAAAAGACAATACAGGCACTAATGCAATTACAAACGCAAAGGCAACATTAGGCAGAGTGCTTTTTTACGATAAAAACCTAAGTATTGATAATACGATATCTTGTGCAAGTTGTCATAAGCAAGAGTTTGCTTTTAGTGATACGGCATTAGCCAGTAGCGGTGTTGCAAGTGGACTGACAGGACGCCATTCGATGCGATTGGTGAATGCTCGTTTTGGCGTAGAAAATAAATTCTTTTGGGATGAGCGAGCTGCTACATTGGAAATTCAGACAACTAAGCCAATTCAGGATTTTAATGAAATGGGTTTCAGTGGTACTAATGGCCGACAAGGAATAACTGATTTATTGACAAAATTATCCGGACTAAATTATTATAAGGAGCTGTTTAAATTTGTTTATGGTGATACACAAATTACAGAAGCAAGATTACAAGAGTGTATGGCACAGTTTGTACGAAGTATTCAGTCTTTCGATTCAAAATATGATGCCGGACGTTCTCAAGTGGGCAATGACGGACAACCCTTTCCCAACTTTACTGCACAGGAAAATAACGGGAAACAATTGTTTTTGACACCACCGGTATTTGATTCTGTAGGCAACCGAACATCAGGAGGGTTTGGCTGTAATGGATGTCATAATGCGCCGGAATTTGATATAGACCCGAATGCAGGTAATAATGGAATAATTGGTAAACTTAATGCTGCCGGCTTTGACTTAACCAATACAAGAGCGCCATCACTCCGCAATCTGACTAATGCCAGTGGCAACCCCAATTCGCCGATGATGCATACAGGTGTGATTACTACGCTGCAAACAGTTATCGGGCACTATGGAAATATTAATGCCAATTCTCAAAATACGAATTTAGATGCCCGTTTGAAACCAAATGGTTTTGGACAACAATTACATTTAACGGCTACTGAAGTGAATGCTGTAATTGCCTTCTTAAAAACCTTAAGTGGCAACGATGTATATACCAACAAAAAATGGAGTAATCCTTTTAAATAAAGTCGGCTATTTTTGCTTTTTCTTACTTACTCCGGGCAATACCTTTTTCAAAATAGCCCCGTTCAGTAATTTTGCACCATCACGATTTAAGATACGTGTATTGATAAAAACTTGTGTCTTGTTAATGAATCCGGGAACTACAGAAGAACTTTTGCCCAATTGATTTAATGCACTTTCCACCACCGGTTGAGCAGGCATAAGAATGGCACTTTTTTTCATGCCTTTGGTCATTTCAGATTCTGTCATACCCGGGCAAAGTGCCAGTAC
>CAYVGM010000119.1:0-8124 GCA_964451125.1 uncultured Chitinophagales bacterium | reverse complement strand
ACTACATTAAACTCCCTGTACCCTTGTGCATTTTCTTTTTGCGGGTGCAACACGATAACGACCAGTGCATTATTATTGATAGACAATACCGAATCGGGGAAGTTGTGAAAATGTGCCTGAAAAGTAAAATTGCCTTGTCCTTTCTCGTTGATGTGTTTTTCGGGAACGGAGATAATATCTTGGCACTGATGAAAGAAATAATTGGTGTCGGGTACATAGCCTAATACTTTAAGGACATCACCCATGTTGGGCAAAAAGTTGATATCGGTAACAATAATTTCTAAGGGTTCTTCAAAAATATCGTAAGAGTCGATATCTATTACTTTGTATGTAATAGTACCTTGAGCATCTTTTTCGACCAGTTTATAGTTTCTTTTTTGCATGATAAGCGGTTAAGCGGCAAAAATAGGCAGTAAATGAAATTTATCCATTTTGTTTGAACATATTTAACATGAAAAACGTATCATTTTCAGCTTTTTATAAAAAAATACCGATTTATAAGTATGAAACTGCTTGTTATAAATAGGGAGTAGTTGTGTAATCACAAATTTGTTACATCACTTTATACATTTTGCCGGGTAATGTCTGGATGCAGTTTTTCATTTCGAGGGTGAGCAAACCGGCAGATAAAATACTTTGCGAAAAAGGAATCTGTAAACACAAATCATCAATATGTATTTTTTCTTGCTTTTGTAAAATGGCTAAAATCAGCTGTTCATGTTCATTGAGTTCAACAAATAATTGCGGAGTCGTATTTTTGTTTATCTTCTTATCTTCTTTAGTTTTCCAGCCCATCAAATCCAGAATATCCTCTGCCGATGTAACCAAATGCGCTTTATTTTGCCTGATTAACGCATTACAGCCCATAGAATAAGGCAAATTTACATTACCCGGAAATGCGCATACATCTCTGTTATAGGAGTTGGCTATTTCCGCCGTTATCATAGCACCGCCCTGCAAACCAGACTCTACAACAATAGTGCAATCTGTCATACCAGCTACAATTCTGTTGCGACGCGGAAAGTTTTGCCTATCGGGTAAGGTTTCGCATAAAAACTCACTGACTATAGCTCCGCGTTGCTGCAATTGCTCGGCTAATTTGCGATGCGCAAACGGATAGATTTTATCCAGACCGTGCCCTAGCACTGCAATATTCTGTATGGGATATTTTAATGCCTCACGATGGGCAATACTGTCGATTCCATAAGCCAGCCCGCTCACAACATGGATTTCGTGAGCGGCTAAATCTGCCACTAATTTTTCAGTCAGCATTCTTCCGTACTCCGTGTTATTGCGTGTGCCGATGATGCTTACATATTTCGACTCATTAAAACGTACATCGCCTATGTAAAACAACATAAAGGGAGCATCCGGACATTGCAGCAGTCTTTGCGGATAGCATTTATCGAAATAAAAAACAGCCTTAATTTCATTTTTCTCTATGCGTTTGAGTTCTTTTTTTGCGGCATCAAATGCCTCCGCAGTATCTCTAAAAAGCTCCGCCGTTTTGGGACCTACTCCTGCAATTTTCTGTAATTTAGCAACAGGTGTTTTAAAAATTTTCTCAAAACTCCCTACATAGCTCACTATCGTTTTAGCATTGGCATCGCCTATGCCCTTAATAAAACGCAGGGCAAGGGCATAAAATAATTCATCAGACATTTGCTATATAGAGTCGGAAAGCGGTCAATTTCCATAAAAATGAAGAGACTTTTTTGGGAAAATGTTGAATTTTAAATGATGAATTATAAATTTATTTTAATGATTTAAGATTTTAGTTGTTTAGCTAAAAACCCAGAATAAAAATTAAGTAATTGCTTCTACTAAAAATCCGTATATCGATTAAAAATATTGGTGCGCAAGCTGATACCTATTAAAAAGTTTTGCTCTTTAAAATAGTCATTTTTTCTATATCGAAAATTCAGATAAGCTTCTGCCGACAGATTTATTTTCGGGTTAATTAAATAACCGCCTCTGGCTTCTACACTATACATCCTCGTTTTCACGCCTTGCAAAAATGTTTTGCCATACGCCTGATTTAGGTTGGTACCCAGCATATAATCTGAGATAAAAATATTGCTTCCATTATGCGCAAAGGGTTCATCAAGCCCCTGAACTAAATACTGGAATTTTAAATTTGCCGTCCAGTGCTTATACCAATAATTTATAAAGACCAGACTTTCCATAAAATTTGCTCCCGCCGGGTGTGCCTGCGATTGGTTGAAATTGGCATAGTTTTGCTGTGGCGATTTGTGCGCATACACGTATGGTCTTACTATATTTAATTCCGTTTGAAAATCGAGATGTTTGAGTTTGAAGATATCAAAAGCTTTATAGCCGATTTGTGCAGCTATTTTTGTTCGGTAAAATCCCTTTCCTGCTCGGGCAGCCCGCACATCCATATCATCAAACAAAATTTGTGTGTAAATATGTTGTTTGTCGTTTGGATTAAATTTCATCGAAATGCCAAAAGATACGTTATCCGGAGAACCGAGTGCATATTCTATAGGGCGCAAGAATGCCAATGGGATCAAATACGATATTTCCATTCCTCGTGTTCGCAATGAGTCGGCATGATACCATACTACGCTTTCAAAAAATCCAAACTGCATCCATTTTGCAACATCCACACTCAGATAATGAAATGAACCAAATTTTGTTTTGAAGTTTTTATAATTATTCTCCGTATTAAATCCGTAAGTATCACCCGAGCGCATGCCAGCCAGTAAGTAGGTATATTTTATACGCCAAAACTGTGTGGACATTTTTAAATATGGAAAATTAGACGCATTATCACTCAAAAACAAAGAACGATAGCCATCGCCCCAAAATACATTATAGTTGCCCAGCTCAAAATTGACAAAATTATTAGGTGCAAATCGGATATAGCCACTCATCATATCTGATCGCAGTCCGTTTTTGCCGAAATGCGCTTTGCGATAGCCTGCCAATACACCGTATTTTTGGGCATAAGCAGTAACTTGATTATCCATTTTCTCAAAGTCGCCTTGATAGGTAAATGACAGGCTGACTTTTCTGCCCAGATTCGCTTCAAATTTTGCCCCATAACCTACGGCATATTTTAGTTTTTTGTCCAAGACATCGTATCCTACTTGTGCATCAATAATCGGGTTTAAGGCAAAATAAAATTTCTTCTTTTTAGCAGATACTGATAAAAAATCTCCTTTCGTCAAGCCTAATCTGAATTTATCTGTCGAGTCTGTAATAAAACCCAATTCCTGCAAGGCAGAATCCGGTATAGCTTTAAGAATCTCGGACATATTATATGGCTTCACAGCAGTATGTACCCCAGAGCTTCCTGACAAATATCTTTCCAGTCTGTTTTGCATCTCGTAGTTGAGATAATAATGCAATTGCTGAGCTGAAGCCAAACAAAGACAGACAGAAAAAAAGATAAGCGATAGAATGCGTTTCATGAACAAGCCTCAAAAATAAAGTTTTATGTAATAATAAAGAATAAAAGGCTCAAAAACTTAGGATTACTTTTATTTTCGTCATTCAGACTGTTAAAATAATGGCAAAAGGTTTTTCACTCAAAAAAGACATCAAGAAAATAAACTGGTATCCGCCTTATTTAGGTGCCGGTATTTCTGTAACTGCAGTAAATGACAATTTTACAAGGATTGAAGTACAATTAAAAAGTACCTGGTACAACAAAAATTTGTTTGGTACACATTTCGGAGGTTCATTATACAGCATGTGCGATCCTTTTTTCGTCTTTATCATCACGCAATATTTAGGCAAAGGCTACATCGTATGGGATAAAGCAGCAAATATTCAGTTTAAAAAACCCGGCACAGGCACGGTAAAAGCTGTTTTTGAAATAGATGCAGAAACACTGAAAAAAATGAAAACCGAAGTAGATGAGTTAGGTAAAAAAGATTATCATTTTACAGCTGCAATAAAAAACAGTGCAGATGAAGTGGTGGCAAAAGTAGAGAAAGTGATTTATGTAAGAAAGAAGTAGAATTGATATGGAGGTTGTTTATACTGAATTTAAAAGTTAATTTCATCCTGTAAGATATATAGGTAATAAAAATGGGAAATGTTTCGTGTAAAATTTGTCAATCAACGGCTACAAATATCTTTTTGTTAGATCAAACATCATTAATCAAATGTGAGAACTGTGGTATTGTATATAATCAGCACACTTCGAGCGAAAAAGAAACTAGATACTATAAAGAAAATTATACGCTAAGAAAAAACACCATCTCCTTACAGAGTGAACTTCGCCGTATGTCGCGCTGGCCAGAACAATTTAAGTTGATTGCTGATATCAGAAAAACAAAGCCCGAAGCTGCAAATATTATTGATGTAGGTTGTGATAAGGGCTATTTTATAGATGAAGCACGTCGGTTTGGTTATAGTGTTTATGGTGTGGAACTTTCAAAAGATGCACGAAAATATACCGACCAACTTGGGCTTACTGTTAAAGATTCTGTTGAAGAAATTGGTGAAAAGGCTGATATCATTACGATGTGGCATTCTTTAGAACATTTTTCAGAGCCATTATCATTCTTGAAAAGCCTGCATCCACATTTAAATTCTCAAGCTCATATATTTATACGCGTCCCTGATTTCGGCTGTTTTTTCAGCAAAGTATTAAAACAAAAATGGCGTTGGTTTCAACCTGAAAACCATTATTTTCATTACACGCAGCAATCGTTGACGAACTTATTTCAGCAAGCCGGATTTCAAGTTGTGCAATGCAGGTCGCAGAACCCGAGCAATTGCTTAACCGACAAGGCATTTTCTTTAGCCAACAAAACTTTGCGAAAATACTACAATGAACCCGCATCGTTAAAGTATGTATTGGGTACTTACTATGAACGTATCACCTGCAAAGAGTTGTATTTGATTGCCAAGACCTCGTAGTTTGGCAATCCACCTCGTAGGTCGAATTTTTAAATCCTTAATAATCAGCCGAGTATAAAATTCAGTATGCAAATTGACCTCGTAGGTTATGCTTGCAGATTGAGCATAATTCCGTTTTTTCATTATCAATCGTTGATATAGATTCGTTAGCATCGTTCATAAAACAAGATTTAGACGCACAATGAGGAAGTCCCAAGTTATGTCCCAACTCATGAAGAGCAATTTTTTCTAATCGCTGAACGAATAATGTTTTATCTGAAGATTTTATCCTGAATGTAGAAATAACAGCTGCGTTTCCGGGGCGGAAAGCCAGGCCCATAATCCCCCAATCTGCATATTTAGCTACAGGAATTTTTATTTTGCCTGATGCATCTTTTTTGGTAGTTGAAATATCTGCCTCGGTAATGCCCATTATATAATTTACTGAATCAGGCTTTATTTTTTGCAGATATAGAAGAAGGCTGTCTGCACGGTAACGCGGAGATTTTACTGGTGTGAATGCATTTGGAGGAAGAACAGTTTCTGGCAACAAGACGACATTAAAACCATAATATTTTTCGAGTGCTCTTTTAGTTTGAAACAAATATTGTGGACTCACAACACCCAAAGGAACAACAGATAACCTTGTTACTTTAATTTGTCTATTTTGACAATTAAGCAGTAACAAGTTGCATAAGATTAATATACTGATCTGTATTCTAGTAAGTGTCATTTTCTATCGAAAATAAATTGCTAATACAAGTTATTTATTACAACCGATTTAATCTAATTTTTAATAAAATATAACAGCAATTCATTTCACCAATTTGAAGATAGAAAAATCGTAATTGTGTCCGTTAACAATATACCATGTTTCCATTGTAATTAGTTCGTCAATACCATCATGATTAAGATCTGACAGATAGTAAGTCAGATTTAGTGGAATAGTACCAAAATAATCAAAAAAATCAGATGCGAAAACTCTACCAATGGAATCAGATACAATAATATTATATTTTGGAATCAGCTTATCTTCAGCATATAACAGCGTATCCCTGATGTTAATGTTATAAATTTCATGTTTGAATATAATTTTCTTCTGAGGTTTAGAGCTAATCCTTTCCCAATTCTGGAGTATCAAATCATTATGCTCATCTAATAAATTCATGCTTTTAAACAAATGCACTAGTTTTCTTGAAGTATCTTCAGTATTATCAATTTCAGGATTCCTGCTATTGTAAATTTCTTCTTCTTGATCATTCATTTCCTTAGAATAAAAATAATTTCTTCTAAATGATAAAGAATCAGTCTTTACAAATTTAAAAGGGAAACGACTATTTTCTAAATGATGCTTACATCCAAAAATTAGAAACGATAACAAAATTATGCAATTAGATAAAAAACAATTATTCATATTAAATACATTAATTTATCTTTCAAAAGAACCTATACCATCTCAGGTAGCATATTCTTACCTATTATTAAATTAAACCTCCACAACAAATCAGCATCAGCTCCGGCGTAGTTTATACCTATTCTCTTTGACGTAGTAATTAAACCGTCACTTAGCGGATAATCATTTTCTTCCAACCAAATGGTTTGCTCTTGCAGTAGCGTCTCATTTTGTGATTTAGTCAAGCCTAGCGCTTGAGCCACTTTGGCAGGACCTTTGCATATATTCTTATTTAATTTAGTTTGATGCCTGCGCTCAAGCATGACTGATATGCCAATAGTAGGATATATCGCTCTGATTAATACGGCTTGTGCCACATCCTTTTTACCCGTTACTATATTGAATAAAAAATGCATACCGTAACAAAGATAAATATAAGCATAACCACCTTGCTCAAACATGATACCGGTACGCGCAGTCCGTTTGCCGTTATAAGCATGGCATCCCTTTTCGGACTGGCAATAGGCTTCTGTTTCCGTAATAATTCCGGCGGTGAGTTGGTTATTGATGTTGGAATAAAGAGTTTTACCTAATAAGTCTTTAGCCAGAAAAACGACATCTTCGTTGTGAAAATAAGATAAAGGTAATTTCATATAGTTGCAAAATAACTAAATCACCTCGAAGGTTGGGTATACTTTATTAAAAAAGTATTGATTTTATTGGTTGGCGGCGGCGAAGCCGCCGCCAACTAACCTACGAGGTCGGATTTTGATTAGCTTTGCAACACTATGGCAGGTAAGTTATTCTTAATTCCCAACACACTGCATGAAGGCAACTATGTAAGCCTGATACATCTCGTCCCGATAATAGCGTCAACGGATATTTATATTGTCGAGGAAATAAAATCAGCTCGAAGACTCCTTAAAGGTGTTTTGAAAACAAAAGATATTGATTCATGTACTTTTAAGATATTAGACAAACACAAAGACTATCAAGTGCATTTTTCAATATTAGATGAAATAAAACAAGATAAAAATATAGGTATTATATCTGAGGCCGGATTACCCTGTATTGCCGACCCCGGATTTCAGGTGGTACAACTGGCTCACGAAATGGGTATTGAAGTTGTACCTGTATCTGGTCCCAACTCCATGATGATGGCATTAATGGCGAGTGGCTTCAACGGGCAATCTTTTACCTTTAGCGGCTATTTGCCTATTGAACAAACAGAGCGGAAAAATAAGATTATTCAGCTTGAAAGTTTTGCTAAAAAAAATCATACCCAGCTCTTTATGGATACGCCTTTTCGCAATATGAAGACTTTGGAAGAGTTATTAAAATATTGCAAGCCGGACACGCTCTTATGTATTGCCTGCAACCTTATGGCAAAGGAAGAATTTATCTGTACAAAAAGCATTGCTGACTGGAAAAAAATAAAACCTGATTTACATAAAAAGCCTTGTATTTTTATTTTGGGAAAATAAATAACTTATGATTTTAATAGACGATATATTAATCAGTGATGATGTAGTGGAAAAAGAGTTTGTTTGCAACTTGAAAAAATGCAAAGGCATCTGCTGCGTAGAAGGCGACAGCGGTGCACCCGTGGAAAAGGCGGAAACCAAAATATTAAAAAAGATTTTCCCGAAAATAAAAAAATACCTGACCGCCGAAGGGATAGCAGCTATAGAAAAACAAGGAACTTACGTGGATGAGCCTGACGATGAATATACTTCCTTTGCAACACCACTAATTGACGGTGGGGCTTGTGCTTATATAAATTATGCCGATGACGGCACGATAGTATGTGGTATTGAAAATGCATGGTGTGACGGCGTTGTGGACTTTCAGAAACC
>CAYVGM010000118.1:0-8126 GCA_964451125.1 uncultured Chitinophagales bacterium | reverse complement strand
TTTTATAGTTTTTTCCCTTCGGAGCAATCCGGAGGGTTTCTTTTTTTGAGTTCATTTTATATGATGAAAAATCGAATCAACTGCTATGGTAATTATGTCTTAAAAGCATAGCCTTCATTCTCAAGGTTGCACAGTTAAAATCACTTTGTAGTATTTTAAATAAATAATTCAATTTGACCATTACTCACGGGCTTCATCTTAAGAATAAAATTATTCCACAGAGAAAGCGTCAAATTGAAATTATATACTTCATTAAGTCTTTGTAATTCTGTTTCTAAATACGTTCTTTCAATCGTTGTTGCTAATTCTAATAAGTCAATTCGCATCAAAACATCTTTTGTAAAAATTCGTTTTGCGTCTGCAAATGTTACAGATTGCAAAAACTGCATAGTAGTGTCAGAGTTAAGAAGAATTAAAGCATAAACAGCAAATTCAATTTTGTCAAAACCAATTAAATAACAAGTGTCATCAAGCATTACAGGTTTTTCATTTTGGGGTAATATCAAAGTAAAATGAAAAGTTTTGTAAAGTCCTGAAATGGCAACTTTAAAAAGTTGAAAAGAATAATCTCCAATTCCAAAAATTGAAAATGCAGGCTTGTTGTTATAAATACTTGATTTTCGAGCACTAAAGATGTCTTGATGATCTGTTAAGTATTGATATGTTTTCGGGAATTCGTTCCTTATATACTTTGTTTCTTGTCCAACTTTTTTTTGTGTAACTATTGTGTATTTTCTTGTCTGATTGATGACTGTATTTTTTAAGTCTGAACTTTTTAAAAGCCCATAAACTAAATCATCTTCTATTTTAATCTCTTCATTTAAACCATTTACATAATGTCCATTCACTTTATCCAGCTCCATAATTGTTGAACAGTCATGTTTCAAACCTTGTCGCCAAACAAATGGACATTCTCCATCTATATTTTTTGCACGAAAATAAGCATCAATGTTTGAAACAAATTTATTATTTAACCAACCAAATTTGAGCCTTGGCTTTTGATTGTTATAAAAGTCGTATTCAGTACAAAAGTTATGAGCTTCTGATTTGAGTTTGCAATATAAGAGAGATGCTTCAACCGAAACATTAAATTCTTTTTTGCTGTCAATACAATGTTTCTCAATATCAGAAATTGTATATTTATTTATAGCTTGGTCAGAAACGATATTTTTAATGACAGAATTTTTAACTAACAAAAGCAGATGCCCTTTTATGTTTTGAAAAAGTTCAAGCATTTTCATAGAGATAAACTCAGCAATATCAAAATTGCCTTTTCCTGTCATTGCATCTAACCCGCTATGATTTTTAAAGTTTGATTTTTTAGGCAAATTAGAAGAATTCAGACTACCTAATTTTGAATTTGTAACCCAAGGTGGATTGCCAATTATCAGTAATTCTTTTTCTAAATAATGTTTTGCAATTTTTTTAAAATCATAGTCAAAAACATCACAATGTATGATTAAAATATATGGTTTGTATTCTTTCGGATTATCTAAGTAAAATTGAATGATATTAAATTTCGTTTCCCATACATAAGGTTTATAAATTTCAACTCCATAAACATATTCAATATTTGAGAAAGTGGATAATGAAGCTATTATAAAATTACCTTTCCCGCAAGTTGGCTCAATGACGATTTGAGGGTCGGCAGATTTATTAGCTAAAAATAAAGTACACTTTTTAGTCAACTCTTCATTGGTTTGAAAATCTCCATATTCGGTTCTGTCCGGTTCGGAAATAATATCATTAGAAATTGAGATAGCTCCTTTAAGTACTTCTAACTCAATATTATTATCAAAAAAATGTTCGATTCCGAAGGCATCATACAACATTTGATTTGCTATTTCACAAGACGTAATATTTTTCAGATTACTGTCTAAATAATCTGAAACTTTAAAAGTAATATTTGCATCAAATACTTTCATCAAGTTTCATTTTATCTATGATTTTATTGATGCCGTTCACATGTTCGGATAATGTAACTATTCGCTGATATTGTAATCGCCATTGTAAAGCATTAGAAATTGTCAAATAACCTTGTTCTGGTGGTGTATTTAAGATTTGTTCTGCCAATTGTTGCAAAGTTATTTCATCGGCTGGAATATTTTTATCGTATAAATAGGATACAATGTCTTCAACATTCGCATTATCCTTAACCATTTCACGAAGTCTGTAACTGGTTGTATAGTCAGCAGTTCTTTCTTTTGAAACAAATGAACAACTAACAAAATCAAGCTTAGCTGTTTTTGTTTTTGGATTGTCAGTTTTGTCGTAAACAAATACGAGTAAATTATAGCCAAGTCCAAATATTTTTTGTTTTGCATCTTTAAAAGGGCAAGAAGACTGGGGCTGTTTGATGGAAGTATCTTTTATATCAATATCAATGGAAGGTAAATCAATACCTTTTGCTGAAGAACCGATTTTTAGTTCATACTTGTCTGCAAGATGTAATTGAAATTTATGTTCAATATGAGTTCCAACGGCTTTGCCGTCTGTTACTCCGTAAAGTTCCTTGTTTGTTGATTTTGATTGAGCAATGCAAAATGCCTTTGCTTCAGTAATGACATTCTGTATTGTCAACTTTTGTTTCATGTGCAAATTTATAAAATTTGGATTTGTTAGTTATTATCAATCATTTATTTGCTACAGTCAAAAACTAATTTGCTTATTAGCGACAATATACTTTACACGTTAATTGCCGATACTAATATACTAAAATAGAAAGGTAACCATAGTGCTTTATTTTATAGAATAAATTCACCTTGAGAAATATACACATTGGGGAATTTGCTTCGCAAATTCCCCACACTCCATTTTATCCTGATAATTTACACTTTGTACAAATCACAAACACTTTAACTCCTAAACTATTACACTACCCACTACCCGTCCATTCTCACGATTTTTGGATAGAACAAGCCTTCTACTTGCACTAAGTCGGTTTGTGCCTGCATTACTTTTTGTATGTCTTTATAGGCTTGCGGTGCCTCATCTAATCCGCCTCCAATTAAAGTAACGCCATTATCACTCAATAGTTTTTTCATCTCCGACATGGATATAGACGACTGCGCTTTAGAACGCGACATTTTTCGTCCTGCACCGTGTGAAGCCGAATGCAAGGATGCCTCATTACCTTTTCCGCTTACAATATATCCCGGTGCAGTCATCGAACCCGGAATTATGCCCATTACATTTTTTCCGGCTGGTGTGGCTCCTTTTCGGTGTACAATTACATTTTTACCTTTATGCACTTCTTTCCACGCGAAGTTGTGGTGGTTTTCTACCAGGGCTATTGCTTTCTCATTTAGTGCTTTCGCTATTTTATAATGGATAGCATGATGACAGGCAGAGGCATAATCTCCGGATAAATTCATCGCTTGCCAGTACTCCAATCCTTCTTGCGTATCCAGCGATAACCAAGCTAAATGACGAGCCTCTTGCGGCAGTTTGCAGTTTTCCATCGCCAGTCTGGTGTAGTGGTTAGCCACCGTAGCACCTAAGCCGCGCGAACCGGAATGCGACAGCAATCCAATATACTTGCCTACAGGTAGCTGTAAAGCGTTTTCATGTTCATTGATTTCGACAATACCAAACTCCACAAAATGATTACCCGAACCGGATGATCCCAATTGTTTAGCCGCTTTTAACTGCAAGGATTTCAGCATCGGTATTTCATTAAATTCAGTTCGGTCCAAAATAGCATGTTCTGCCGATTTCACAAACTCCTTCCCTGCTCCAAACAGCGTATTTTCTTTCAGTATTTTTTCAAAATAAGCTTGTTTGGATTTGAGCATTTTTTCGCTGACAGCAAATACTGAAAGGCTCATGCGGCAACCGATATCCACGCCAACACCATAAGGAATGACGGCATTTTCTGTAGCTAAAACGCCGCCAATAGGCAGGCCATAACCTTGGTGCGCATCGGGCATAAGTGCACCTGCTGCTGTAACGGGCAGTTTCATGGCTGTTTCCATTTGTTTTAATGCGCCTTCTTCAATATGGTTCATCCCAAAGGATGCATAATCCATTTTATCATTTCGGAATGCGAAATGGCGGGCAGGTTGTTCTAATCTGTCTTGAAGCAATTCGGCTGCTATCGTCATTTTTTCTTGTTCGCCTTTTATCAGACATTTTACGTTGTAGGCTATCAATGCTTGTGCAATTTTAGACAGTGGCTCATTTTCCGAAAATTCGAACGGGTTATCCAGAATTTCCTTCAGCAATATCAGTGCGTTCTCTAATGTATAATGTTTAAAATGTTTATGCATTACATCAATGACAATTGCTATTGTGCGGTCTTCCGGATAGTTGATTTTTCTAAGGTCTTTGCCTTGTAATTTTAATTTTGCCATTTTTTATTATTTTTTAAGTCAGGAATCAAATGTCAAGATTCAAGAATCAAGAACCAAGAGTCAAGACTCGATATTATGAATTTATTAGACAATATCGACAGAAAAAATGAAAGTGGTATAAGTTGGAATCGAACCAACTCCTTTGGTTTTTCAAACCAACGCTTCTACCAAGTTAGCTTTTACACCGGGAATAATTTGATAATGTGGTAATGTGGAAATGTGGTAATGCTGTAATGTAAGAATGTGGAAATGGAATAATTTGGTAATTTGATGATTTGAGTGTTCTCTTCTACACATGTTTTGAATTAATTTATTCGGGTTACAGGTGAAGAAAGTGTTTATATTCCAAGTGGAATATCGATACAAATTTTTATAGAATTTTCGAAGTAACTTTCTTCTACGACACCGATAAAATTAATTAACTAATTATCGAATTAGCTAATTCAATATTTCTTTAGTGGCAATGGGTTAATTGTGTTGGATAATCCTTTTTGATTAATAGTCAAACGATGAAACACAATTATACGGCACACCTTTTTTTAGTTTAAGAGTTTAAGAGTTAAACAATTTAATAGTTTGGGAGTTTAAGAGTTAAACAGTTTAAGAGTTTGGGATTTTAATAGTTTTATTGCTGATTGGATGCAAGCGATTTGTAATTCTCTTTTGAAAAATCGACGAGTGATAATGCAGCATGCGGATTCTTTTTGTTGTTCTACGTTGAACTATGTCCCGGGGGACAGCAGGACTCGAACCTGCAACTCACAAGCCATTACGAAGTAACGCATACTTACGACATCGTCTTTTATTTTAAAACAACTATATCATCATGTACTCCCGGAAGGATTCGAACCTACGACTCCCGGTTTAAAAGACCGGTACTCTGTCCAACTGAGTTACGAGAGTATTTTGGGTGATTGGTTATTGGTCATTAGTCAATAGTCATTGGTAATTGCAGATGCCAATAAATGCATTATACAATTTAATTAAATAAATACTGGTAAAAAGCAATAAGTGTTTTAAAAACTGAGTTATCCCGTTTACGGGAGCTGGATTTGAACCTGCGACCTTTTATGATTAGTAAAATACTCTTACCGAAGTAACACTTATTTACGACACAGCAATTAATTTGATAATTTGCTCTTTGTTTTCTTGATTGAAATTAATACGGGTTATAAGCAACATGCGTGATTTTAAATTAAACTCATCTGCAAATAGCTTAGTAACAGACGGGAGAAATAACTACGAAGTAGCGCATGTTTACGACACCGAATTAATTTGAAAATTTATTAAATGAGATGATGTGATAATTAGATAATTTGGAAAACTGAAATGAGTTAATTAGCTAATTTGATAATTTGACAATTTTATTATCAATCTCATTTATTAAACATTTAGCATTAAACACTAAACATTCAAAAAAATCATTTTTTTGTTTAATTGCGGTCTATCACGGACTCGAACCGAGAAGTCTTCTCATAGACAGTGAGATATGTTAACCAATTACACCAATAGACCTGCTTTGATAATTTGATAATTAGAAAATGAGTTAATTAGCTAATTCAATAATACATCCAATAATTTGATAATTTAAAAGCAAGTAACCAACTAATTCTGCAATAGCGTTCTAACCATTGAACTATATCCCAATCTGTTTCTTATAGTTGGGATAGCAGGACTCGAACCTGCAACCTCTCGAATCATGATCGAAGTAACAGAATTATACGACATTGTTTTTTAATTAGCTTATTTGAAAATTCGATAATTAGCTGTTTCATAAATTGACAATTTCATTATCCATCTCAAGTATTCATCATTAAACATTTAGCACTATCCATTAACATTAAACATTTAGCATTAAACACTAAACATTACTATAAGCATTTTTTCTGCCGATATGTCAAAGAACTATTTTTTGGGATGAAAAGGATTCGGGCGGAATTACCCGAATCCTGCATCGCAAACTAAACTACACCGATGCTCATCTTTTTAATTTCGCTTAATGCATTTTCGCCGTTTTCGATTGCCGCTAATACATCAAATATTTTATCGCTCCATCCTGCAATCAGAAATACGTCTTGACTAACAAGATTTAGTGGAGTATTACCGTATCCTGCCAAATCGAACAAATACAATTTTGCATTTGGTGCGATTTTTTTGTAAGCATTCCATGATTTCTCCATGCTACTTCCGGAATTTCTGCTATCCCACATTTGGCAGTCGGTAAACATCATCACTTTATCTACTATTTTGTTTTTTGCAATCAAATCTTCAACAACCAAATAACCGTTGGTAGAGTAACCGACTTCACCTTCGCGTCGATAGAATTCATCTACGTTCGCCAAAATATTTCCGGTTGGCATGTTGATGATTTTCCATCTGTCACCAAACATACCCGTGATCACATTTTTGCTTTTAGACTGCAACAACATCGCCAGCAACAAACCGATATCAAACAACATAATCTTACTTTTTGCAGATACCGATTTTTGCATCGAACCGGAAACGTCGCATGCCAGTACAATACGTTGATCAGCGTCATATCCTTTGATGTTTACCGCACTGGCTTTCACCGCTTCTTCGATGGCACGCATCACCATAGATGTATAGCCGGAATTTACCGATTTGAGTTCGCGATATGCGGCCAGGAAACGGAAAGGCAACTGTTTGGATTTAGCTACATGTTCAGCATTACTCAAATAAGCACAAACTTTTTCGATGCCGGTAAAGCTCACATCAGCCTCAAGGATATTTCGCAAGTTGCGCAACATCGCCATATAACCAATTTTACCGCTGGCTATCATTTCTTCCCATTTGTTGCCGAATGCTGCTTTTTTAGCTTGTTCCGTTTCAAATTTTGTTTGACCTAACACACTCAAGTTGGTTTCCCAAGTATAAGGAACAGTTAAACTGTTGCCCGCAATTTTATCAAACAAGATTTGCTGCGCTTCATCTTTAGCTTTTGGGTGTACCAAGAACAAAGCATCCCGCAATTTGATGGCTGCATCGCGGTTGTATTTCGCGAACTGGTACTCGTCAAATTTATTGAACGACATTGCCAAACCTTTTTGAATTTGTTTGCTCAATTTGTTCAGGCGTTTTGTTCCTGTACGTTTGTTGGCAAGCTCATAGTAAGCCAGCATGTCGGTAATTTCATCGGCACGTTGTACAACTTGGTTGACCGTATTTTTCACAATTGCATTTCCATTAGTACGTTTTGCCAATTCAACAGCTAACACCAAAGAGATACTTCGCAAGTTCATTTTCTGACGAGCGTAAGCCGCTAATTGCGCCGTGAACATCGGATTTACTTTATCTATCAATGCCTGAATACGAGCAATGCGTTCATTTTCTTTTTCATAAAATGTATCGCTCAATGAGGCAGTAACAACGGCAGCATACAATTCCAATTCAGGCGACATCGTGTATGCATCCGCTTTTTCGTAGTTTTTCACTTTATTAGTGAAAACAGATTTTATATTGAATTTCATCTTGATTAATTTTTTTGGGTTAAACCATATTTGCTTTTCGGAGTTGCATAGATTTATTGGGTAGCCACGATTTTTTATTACAACTACCGAAAAGCATTTTATCTGTTTTGTTGTTAATTCAGCACTTGCTCACGCTTGAAACCTAAAACTCTGAAAGAATTATCTTCCGAATCTTTTTCATGTGTGTTAAACAACTCTGCCAGCGACATCGGCTCTGTTACAAATACACCAAGTTTCATTTTATCCGACAATTGCTGTGCTTTAGCCACACTCAGTTTTCCGAAAT
>CAYVGM010000117.1:5710-8214 GCA_964451125.1 uncultured Chitinophagales bacterium | reverse complement strand
TTAATTCGCATAGCAAATACCCTTAAAGCATCATATATAGGAATTATTAACACGGCAATTGCCATAGCAGGAGATGCCACTATCGGCTGCCCGATACTGATGCCTTTATTCAGTATAAGTTCATTCATTTCAATAAATTGTATGGCCAGTATAGCTGCCAACAGCCCTATAGACATACTCCCCGAATCGCCCATAAATATCCGTGCCGGTGTAAAATTGTATTTTAAAAATGCCAGTACAGCACCACTCATCGCTGCAGCTAATACGGCATAATCGGTAAATCCATAAACATAGAACCACGCACCAAAAGCAACGGATATTACTATACTAACTCCTCCTGCCAGCAAATTGATGCCGTCAATCAAATTAAATGCATTAACTATAAATATGATGGTAAGAATAGACAAGATAATACTGCTGTAAGTATCCAGATAAGTAATTCCTATCAGGCCATACATGCTGGTAATACGAATATTGCCCAAAATCACAATAATAGCCGCAGAAAATATTTGCCCGATAAATTTCTTATTTGCCACCAAATCAACAATATCATCTTTAGCGCCCAACATAAATGTGAAACAAAGGGCTGCCAATACGTATTTAATTTCTCTGTTGGCTAATGAAAAATTTGCAAATAAACAGAAGGCAATCATAAACCCTCCAAAAATACCGATGCCTCCTAATGTAGGAATCACATTTGAATGCGATTTTCGATGGTCATCCGGTACATCATACAAGTGCTTTATTTTCGCCACTTTGATGATAGACGGAATAAAAAAATAAGTAAGCACAAATGCCGTAAAAAGTGCTGAAAATATGAGTGTTAAGTCGCTGTGCATTCCAACTTATAAAGTTAGTAACATTAATTTTAAATCAGACAAAAAAATTAAACTTTTTTAATTAAATCAAAGTAGAACTTAACAATATGAGTTATTGAATACTCATTAATCGCTCTTTTTCTTGCATTTATACATAGTTGATTTTTATATTCTACATTGAGATTAATGAAATTTCTCATACAAAATGCCAATGAGTCCGAATCTGCTGTTTTACAAATAAATCCTGTTTCATTTTCAACAACGGCATCCTTGCAACCGGGAGCATTTGTGGTTATACAAGGCTTACCCATTGCCATGGCTTCAAGCAAAACTCTGGGCATCCCTTCTCGATAAGAAGGTAACACCACGCAATCGGCATTACAATAATAAGGACGGATATCAAGTGTATGAGGATGATAAATAATAATGCCACTGTTTATCCAATCTTCCAGTTCCTGTTTTTTTATAGCCGCCGGATTTCCATCATCCAGTGCTCCGAGCAGATGAAATTCTGCATTTATATTTTCACTCAATATTTTCCCGGCTGCTTCTATATATTCATACACTCCTTTATCTTTCAATAAACGTGCTACCATCAGAAATGTGGTTTTTTCTTGCTGCTTCTCGTTTATTTTATCTTTACAAAAATCAGGATAAAAATAATCCGTGTCGATGCCAGATCCATTTACTACGCCGGCTTTATCTTTCTGCACTAATCCTTTTTCTAAAAAGAGCTGCAAATCATCTGCGTTTTGAAATAAAACAATATTTGCTTTTCCAAATGACAGTTTATAAAGGCGATGTGCAATTTTATTAGACAGGCTGTCATTCAAAAAGGTGTATCCTAAGCCGGTTACCGTGCATATCGTTTTCGTGTTTGTCAATACAGCTGCCATTGTGCCATAGATATTGGGCTTAATCGTGTATTGCAACACAATGTCTATCTTGTTTTTTTTGAATATTTTGCGGTATTCATTCATCAGCAAAAAATCCTGAAATGGATTTGTGCCTTTGCGTGCCAGTTGTTTTACTTCAATAAATGGAATATCCTCCGCTATTAATTTGTCCGCATATTCATCATAAGGAGCGATGGCAAAAACTTTGTATCCAGCATTTTGCAATGCCTTTATCAATCCCAATCTGAAATTATAGAGATTAAACGCAGTATTAGCACTGATGCCGATATGTTGGATGCTTGCCAATGTTTTAGTTCTGTTTTTATTCCATATATTTTCTCCAGAAATTCTGGAATACAATTAATGACCAAACCCTTGCGTGTACATCGCCGGGATTGGAAGAAAAGAGTTGTTGCTTAATCTCATTTATTATTTCCGGATTGAAAATACCTTGGGCCCGTATATATCCGTCATTCAGATAATCATCCAGAATTTTTGATTTCAAGTCAGTTTTAAACCACTGTAACAAAGGCACTTCAAATCCTTTTTTAGGGCGATTGTATAGTTCTTTTGGCAAGTAATTTCTGAATGCATCCTGTACAATGCGCTTCTTATACATTGCATTTATTTTGGATGAAACCGGTAAAGAGAATGCGAAATTGACAATGCGGTAATCGAGGAAAGGCACGCGCACTTCCAAGCTGTTGCGCATACTCATTCTGTCCACTTTCACCAGCATATCATACGGCAATACCATGCTGACATCAGCCAGCAAATTATCATTTATCGT